>JABGPV010000680.1 GCA_018644785.1 Deltaproteobacteria bacterium
AGTGCCTTCATACCTGAGTCGACTGTCACGACCTCAAACCCTTCACGACTCAAGATCATCTGAAAGGAGTGCAGATTCTCAGGCTTGTCATCAACCACCAGGATGGGGGCATCTGCCACAGGAGGTATTATTTGTTCTTGCTTCATACTCTCTACTCTAGTGATCCATGGTTGATAACCAGACTCGAATCAATGAAAAGAGTTGGTCATAATCAATCGGTTTAGTCATATAGTCTGAGGCACCTGCAGCAATACAGAGATCCCGGTCCTCTTTCAGTGCCTTTGCAGTCAACGCAATAACGGGTAGCTTCTCAAAACGTTTCTGTTCACGTATCTTGCGGGTGGCCTCATATCCGTCCATTACGGGCATCATGATATCCATCAATACCAGATCAATCTTGTCTGCATGCTCATCGAGCAGCTCAAGAGCCTCTTCTCCATTATCGGCTGCACGCACTGTTAAGCCCCTCTTCTCTAGCACCGCACTGAGGGCAAAGGTGTTACGAATATCATCATCGACCAGCAGGATGGTGCGCTCCTTAAACTGCTCATCGGTATTGGAGACCTCGGTCAGTAACTTTTGTCTATCTTCACTGAGATCCGTCCATACGCGGTGGAGGAAAATACTGGTCTCATCCAGTAGGCGTGCTGGAGATTCTGCAGTTTTTAGTACAATACTCTCGGCATAAATACGGAGTTGCT
>JABGPV010000681.1 GCA_018644785.1 Deltaproteobacteria bacterium
ATGCGGAACATATCGGCCATCCGATCCTGGGTGATAAGCTTTATGGTCAGTCAGACGACTTCTTTATTCGTCTTCTCAATCATGAAACGGAACCCCTCTTTCCCCCCTATGGAAGGATAGAAAGACAATTGTTGCATGCTTCCTTCCTCTCTTTTCACCATCCCGATTCCAAGGAGTGGTTAACCTTTCAATCGGACTATCTGCCTGAATTTAGACGATACAATCTGCCGGAAGGCCTCCTGACTGAATCATCACCAGAAAATGCTGAGTTTAGGGATCGTTAAAAAGCAACTTCACTTAATCTGTTTACAAGGAGAGCGTTAAAAAATAGCTTCACTTAATCTGTTTGAAAAAGTCCCAAAAGCCGGACATTTTGCAAACAGAACGTGACAGCAATGTGTTTCCTTTTCAGCGACGCGTTTCTTTAACACTAATGGGAAACGCTCGATTAATGAGAAACACTTGACTAATTTTTTAGCCGACCCTTACTCAGAGTGATCGAACTCGGTAGGTTGCCAGGTTGGAATTTGACCCCCGCTGAAAGAAACCAGTTTCTGATCGTGATAATCCAATAGAGCAGGAATCTCCTGTAGGCTGCCTTTTTCCAGAGTAATTTTTTTCCGGTTTCGGGGAATGCGGTAAAAATCAGGGCCAAAAAAACTTGCAAATCCTTCCAGTCGATCAATCCGGCCCGTCGACTC
>JABGPV010000682.1 GCA_018644785.1 Deltaproteobacteria bacterium
TCAACCCAAGCTATAAAGCCTTAACGATTAACAACTATCAATCGTTAATTATCAATTATCAATTAAACCTCAGGTCGAGGATAAAGCCCGGCCCGTTCAACAATCCCAGGTACTTTTTCTTCCCATTCAATGGCCATGATGTGAAACCCGCTGACCCCTTCACATTCCTTTAACCGCTCTATGGTTTCAACGCAGATGTTGATCCCCTCTTCTGCCTGTTTTTCCTTGGGAACTCCTGCCATCCGTTTGACCACCTCGTCGGGAACATCCATCCCCGGAACCCGATTTTTCATGTATTTGGCCATTCCCGTGGATTTGAAAGGGGTTACCCCTGCCATAATATAGGTTTTTTCGTGGAGGCCGCGATCACGGGCCTGTTGCATCCACAGTTCGAATTTCTCCAGGTTATAGATGCATTGGGTTTGAATAAACTCGACGCCGGCCGCGATTTTCTTGGCCAGCCTGGGCGTTCGGATTTCAAAAGGATCCGCAAAGGGGTTGGCTGCAGCACCCACAAACATGTTGGGCGGTCTTTTGATGTCGTCACCGCCCAGGAATTTGCCTTCATCCCGCATATGCCTCACCGTCTGGATCAGCTGCATGGAGTCGATGTCAAAAACGTTCTGTCCCTGAGCGGAGTCTCCAAATTGTTGATGATCCCCTGAAAGGCACAGAATGTTATGGATGTCAAAAGATGCAGC
>JABGPV010000683.1 GCA_018644785.1 Deltaproteobacteria bacterium
GATACAGGAACAATGGCAGTCGGTGATGGGGACTACCCCGTGGTCGGGGAAAGAGCAGGTGCAATCTGGTCCCAACTATCCGGCGGTGTACATCTCTTGGGAGGACATGCAGACGTTCATTCACAGGCTGAACCAGGCAGCGGGAGACTCGCTGTATCGCCTGCCGACGGAAGCGGAGTGGGAATATGCTTGTCGTGCGGGAACGGCGACTTTGTGGGCGTTTGGAGATGATGAGGGCGAGTCGGAGAACTATGTGTGGCATCGAGAGAACAGTTCCGGAGGCATCAAGGAGGTGGGCATGAATCGCCCAAATCCGTGGGGGTTGTATGACATGCACGGGAACGTGTGGGAGTGGTGTCTGGATTGGTCTGGGAGAGGGGGATATCCAAGCGATGCTCAGGTAGATCCTATTGGAAATCCTGAAAGACGTAGAAGTCGTGTCATACGGGGTGGCAGTTTTTTCCACAGCTCCCGGGCGACGCGCTCGGCGTATCGTAGCAGCTTCTCTCCTGAGGAGATGGATTGCTACTTCGGTGCGCGTTTGTTGAGAGTAGGACCTCAAATTACCGCCGTTCCGCCCACCGAGAACAGCTCTCACTAAAGGAGAAGGAAAAATGAGGAAAGTAACTTTTCTGGAGTGAGCCCATAGATTTGCTTCATTTTGGATGAGAGTATTTTTTACCCCCATCAGGCAGATGAT
>JABGPV010000684.1 GCA_018644785.1 Deltaproteobacteria bacterium
TCACCGGAAAAATATTTCCTTTATATTCTGAGGAAAGCAATCCCTTCATTATCATCGATCCCCATGACGAGGATCTTTCGGTTGCCCCAATCACTGCCACTGATTTGGGATTGAGAAAAACATCCAGTCCGTCTTTGTTATTCAATCAAATCTCCTGAAACATTTAGATAACGCACACTATTGCATAGCTTTGTCTGGCACGATTTTTTTAACTGAATAGCTAACTTACCAAAAGTGATGTGAGTTGTCATCCACCATGGCTTAATCCTCGTTCACTGCGCTTGGGGATCCTTAAAAAATAACTTCACTTAATCTGTTTGAAAAAGTCCCAAAAGCCGGACATTTTGCAGACAGAATGCCGAGTAATTTTTGAGCCAACCCTAGGCTATCATTGCAGGGGATTGATCAGTGAATTCAACTGATTTATCCAATTAACTGTGTAAACCAATTCCAAACTTATATTTGTTTTTCATTGAGCCTTTAGACACAGCTTTTTGGCTTGGGCAACCCGGCGACTTTAAAGGCCTGTTTAAATGGACCTTTAGGGAAAAGCTGATAGAGTAATTGGGAAGCTTCCTTTTTATCAATTCCTTTTTCTGTGGCTACCAAATTGAACAAAATTTTAAGCATTGGAGCTAATCCGTTGGTTTCATAGTATTGTCTCAAAAGCCTGACAACGTCCCAATGATTTTGCTCAAG
>JABGPV010000685.1 GCA_018644785.1 Deltaproteobacteria bacterium
TTTTGTTTGCAAATCTGGTAATTTTAGGAGAAATTTTTGCGACACCGCTGCGAGATAATTTCTGGATTGCGGCAGCAGTCTGCAGTTTGACGTACTTTGGAATTCTGTTTCCATTTCGAAAAAGATTTTTTGGAAATTAAAAAAAGTTGACCACAATTTTCAAAAAAATTAAACTCTCGCCCGCAAAATCGCTGTTTTAAATTTTTACGGAGAGATGCCAGAGTGGTCGAATGGGGCACCCTGCTAAGGTGTTGTGCGGGCAACTGCACCGAGGGTTCGAATCCCTCTCTCTCCGCCACATTTTCCCAAAAACGCGAAAAAATTCGACGCAGTCGTGTTTTCGAGCGAGAGGAACGGTGATGAAATTCAGTGCGAGTCCCGAAGATTCGGGACGAGCCACGAATGAAATCACCCAGTGACGACGCCGAGATAGCTCAGTGGTAGAGCAACACATTCGTAACGTGTAGGTCGTGGGTTCAAATCCCATCTATCACCCCATCAAAGAATGAGCTAATCCTAGCTCGTTTTTTGTTTTGTGGTATACTTAAGGTGTTATTAAAATTTAAATTAAATTTATGAAAAAAGTTTTATTAGTAGTTATTATTTTAGGTGCAGGATATTATTTTTGGCAACAATTTCAAAATAATAAACTTCAAGTATGTCCTGATAGATGGACTGATAATCAAGAATTGCCAATC
>JABGPV010000686.1 GCA_018644785.1 Deltaproteobacteria bacterium
TTTCTTGGGTACAGGTGGGGATATGTTTTGTGGGCCGTGTCAGGCGGTATTTCGCTAAAACGGGAGAGATTCATGATGGAATCGAGAAATTGGTTTGTGGTGTTCGTCTTTGTTTTGGTTGCTTCATCTTTCTTCACTCCAACAACCTTCGGCCAAACCAAAGTCAAAGAGGCCAACGCTTTTCAAGTATTCCCAATCGGAAAGGTCGTGAAGGAAGGCGGCCGAACCTTCATCGTGTTAGACAAAAAATATGAGCCCGGTTTGTTGGGATTGGACAAGTTTTCTTTTGTCACGGTAATTTATTGGTTTGATCGTAACGACACTCCAAAGAAAAGGTCTATTCTCCAGGTCCACCCCAGGGGAAACAAGAAGAACCCTTTGAGAGGCGTTTTTGCCACCCATTCCCCGGTACGCCCCAACTTGATTGGTGTGAGTCGATGCAACATTATTTCTGTTAAGAACAATATCATTGAGATTGAGGACATTGATGCATTTTCTGGATCGCCAGTGATTGATCTGAAAAGCTAAGAAGTCGAAGAGAAAACAAGAAGGACAATGGAATGGAATCTTTCGGTTGGGTTCTGACCGCGATCATTCTGGCCTATGTTGCTGTGCTTTCTCGTTCCCATGCTCCAGCGTGGGAACGTCTCGGGTCCGTTTAGTTGAAAGGGGGGTAGCATGGTTTAGAGGCCTGAAGG
>JABGPV010000687.1 GCA_018644785.1 Deltaproteobacteria bacterium
TAAAGATATAAAAAGTGCTGGACAACACTGCCCATATAATGTAAAGCGATTCTGGATTTTAGTAAAATTCAGGAGGTGCGCTTTATGAATGACAGAGACTTGAATGTGTCAGAGCAGTACGATGCAATTGAAAAGGGAATTGAGAAAGCCCTGCAAGAGATTGATCTTATCCAAAAAGAAAGGAGTTTGGTAAAGACGGCGGAAGAACTGGAAGCCCTTGAGCGAAGGATTATAGAGGCGACTGACAATCTGGCCGGGGCTTTGGTTGCTCAAAAGGTCCAAGATTCTATCAAGAGTAAGGAGTTAAAGGATGAGGCTGCTCATTTGGTCAGAACTTATCCTAAGAAGATGAAAAACCAAGGACTCCGTGATGTTACTATCCGTCCATCAAGGGGAGAACCGTTTACAGTAGAAACCACCTACTTTAGTCAAAAGGGAAAGCGTAAAAAAAAACCGCGTAGGATTCTATCCTGAATTGATTCTGTTGGGGGTCTATGATCGTTGCACCCCTAGATTGGCATCAGAAGTGAGTTTGACTACTGTTGCCATGAGCCCAACGGTTGAATCATTTTATTTGTTCCAATACAGTCGTGAGTTGATAGGGTGAAAGTCTCGTATATTTGGACACAAGCGAATAAAGTTATTGGAACAAATTCAAAATTGATGGTCTCGTAAAAAGTCAAAATTGATGAAATCG
>JABGPV010000688.1 GCA_018644785.1 Deltaproteobacteria bacterium
ATCCCCGTCATCATCTGGATGATCATCGCCCTTTACCGAAAAGGCTTTAAAAAGCTCAAGAACCCGAGCCGCCTCGTGCGCGCAACCACCCTCGGAGCCATGACCGGGATTACGGCTATTCTGTTTCACAGCATCACCGACTTCAACCTGCACATCCCGGCCAATGCGATTTTGTTTACCGTTCTTGCCGCTCTTGTGGTGGCGCCGCTGCCGGTTAAAGATGAACGGATAACAGATAACAGATGAACGGTTAACAGATGAACGTCGAACATCGAACGTTCAACATCGAACATCGAATGTGGAATAAAAAGAACAATTTAAAAGGCACCAAAAGGGGCCTGGGTCGGACCAAGCTATCCTATTGATTATTCAAAATTTAGGTTCAAAAAATAGATTTTTTCTGGGCATATAAGTACATTTTCAGGGGCAAAATGGGGCTTTTAAGAAAAATCGAGTCCTCGGGGACATTCGTGCAGAGCGTAAACAATTTTCGGGGGAACGATGGTCTTATTAAATTCCGTTTTTTAGTTCGTTATCCAGGGAATTAAGAACATCGAAAATATTGTTTATGAATGAAGCGACTGTTTCACCATTCCGGCAATGCATATGCTGTGGGAAAGAATCTATGGCCTTATGGTGAGGGGCATTATCCCAGCGAACTGTGAATTTTCTGTTTGGTGTTTGAAGTTG
>JABGPV010000689.1 GCA_018644785.1 Deltaproteobacteria bacterium
TTGGGGACATGATGCTATCTTTCCCAAAATAGCTTCGTGTCCCCAATTGATACTGGCACGCAACTTCGGGCGTAGGGAAATTGGGGGACACGAAGCAGGTTTTGTCTTAAGAATAAGTTTATTTAAAGTAAGCATCATGTCCCCAAATTTCCCAAACAAGCATCATGTCCCCAAATTTCCTTACCTATACAACCACACCCGCAGCAGGGAGAACAGCTTTTCGGTATCGATGGGTTTGGTCAGGTAGTCGTTGGCGCCGACAGCCAGGCATTTCTCCCGGTCCCCTTTCATGGCCTTGGCCGTCAGGGCGATCACCGGCAGTTTAGCCCATTTTTCACAAAGCCGGATTTTTCGGGTGGCTTCATAGCCGTCCATGACCGGCATCATAATGTCCATCAGCACCAGGTCGATCTCCGACTCTGCTTCCAGGCAGTCCAAAGCTTCCTGGCCGTTGGAGGCCACTTCCACTTTCATGCCTTTTTCTTCCAGCACGGCCATCAGTGCGTAAACGTTTCTCATGTCGTCATCCACCAGCAGGATCTTCCTGTCCTTCAGCAACTCTTCCTTATCGTGGACCATGCGGAAGGTGTTCTGCTTTTCAGCCGGTAGCCCCGAATCCACCCGGTGCAGAAAAAGTGAGACCTCATCCAGCAATCGGTCCGAGGAATTGACGCCTTTTAGGATGATGCT
>JABGPV010000069.1 GCA_018644785.1 Deltaproteobacteria bacterium
AAATCAAGGAAGGAGATAATCAATGACTGAAAAAATAAAGGGTTCCGTACTGGTGGTGGGGGGCGGTATTTCGGGCATGCAATCGGCCCTGGATCTCGCCAACTCGGGCTATTACGTATACCTCTTGGAAAAGAGCCCATCCATTGGTGGCGCTATGGCCCAGCTGGACAAAACCTTTCCCACCAACGACTGTGCCATGTGAATCATTTCTCCAAAACTGGTCGAGGTCGGCCGGCATTTGAACATCGAACTGATCACCTATGCGGACCTGGAATCGGTGGAAGGGTCTGCGGGCAATTTCAAGGTGAAAATCAAAAAGCGCGCCCGAAGCATCGATATGACCCGCTGCACCGGGTGCGGTAGTTGCGTCGAAGCCTGTCCAGTTACCCATCAGGCGGTTCAACCCGGGCAGGCATAGGAAACCATTTTTCAAAAAACTTAAAACTTGAAACCAAAAACCTAAAACTGCGGTTTGCCGCTTTATGGAGTCTTTCCTAAAATGAATGAGACCAACCCCACGGCGAATGATTCTACTCCAGCCATCGATTATCTGGCGTTGGATCGGATGGTGGAAGATCGGTTTAACAACGATAAAGAAAATCTGATCATGATCCTTCAGGCCATTCAGACGGAATATAATTATCTCCCCCGCCCGGCGCTCAGCTATCTCTCCGAAAAAATTGAAATTCCCTTGAGCCGCATCTACGGGGTGGCCACCTTTTACAGCACCTTCAGCCTTGAACCGCGCGGAAAAAACATCATCAGCATCTGCCTGGGTACCGCCTGTCATGTGCGGGGTGCCGGCAAAGTGCTGGACCGCATAGAAGACACCCTGCACGTTCGAAACGGCGAAACCACCGATGATGGTCAGTTCACCCTGGAATCGGTGCGGTGCATCGGTTGTTGCAGTCTGGGGCCGGTGGTGAAAATCAACGAAGATGTGCACGGGCGGATCGCTTCTGAGGACCTTAGCCAGATTCTGGATCATTATGGGGAATCCGAAACAGAGACGGGTGGTTGATAATGAAGATTCAGCAAATATCCGATATCCATGAAATAGCGCTTAAACAAAGAGATACCCTTTATGTTCCCGACCGGGTCACCGTCAATACGCAGATGGCGTCCTGCGGCATTGCGGCAGGTGCCGACAAAACCCTTACACGGGCCGTGGCCGAATTCGGTGAAGACGAACATATTCAAATTCGAAAAACCGGGTGCCTGGGGTTTTGTGAGCTGGAGCCCCTGGTGGAAATCTACCAAAAAAATGGGCCCCGGATTGTTTATAAGAATGCCACGGAAGACAAAATCGTGGATATCATCAACGGATACATGGAAGGCCGATTTGACAAGAAGCAGGTGCTGGGGCAGATGCGTGATCCCCGGTCCCTGCTGGAAGAGGACTTCCCGAATCCTCTCGAAGGTGTCGCGCCTGCTCCGGAAATACCTTTTCTGGAGGATATCCCCTTTTATGACCGGCAGATTAAAATTGCGCTCCGCAACTGCGGTTACATTGATCCCGAAAAAATCGAAGAGTATATGGCCCGGGGCGGTTATAAGGCGTTTCTCGCTGCCCTTAGGCAGAATAACCCGGAGGAAATTATTGCCGCCATCAAGGATTCCGGCCTGCGGGGCCGCGGGGGCGGTGGGTTCCCGACAGGTGTTAAATGGGAGAGTTGCGCGGCCCATCATGGCGAACGCTTCATTATCTGTAACGCCGATGAGGGGGACCCGGGGGCCTACATGGACCGAAGCATTCTGGAAGGGGATCCCCACACCATCATCGAGGGGATGCTCATTGCGGGGCTGGCCGTTGGGTCCCATAAGGGGTTTATCTATGTGCGAAATGAATATCCCCTGGCGGTGAAACGCCTGGTGACCGCCATCCGGCAGGCCACCGATTACGGCCTGCTGGGTCCAAACATCGCGGGTTCTGATTTTTCCTTTGAAATGAAGATTTCCACCGGTGCCGGCGCTTTCGTCTGTGGTGAATCGACGGCGCTCATGGCATCCATTGAAGGGGAGGTGGGGCGTCCCAGGGCCAAATACGTCCACACGGTGGAAAAGGGGTTCCGGCAATCCCCTTCCAATTTGAACAATGTTGAAACCTATGCCAATGTGCCGGCCATCCTCTTAAAGGGGGCGGATTGGTTTTCCGGGCTGGGAACGGAGCACAGCAAGGGGACGAAAGTATTCAGCCTGGTGGGTAAAATCAAGAACACGGGTCTGGTGGAAGTGCCCATGGGCACCAGCCTCCGAAGCATCATCTACCATATGGGGGGTGGCATTCCCAAGAAGAAAGCCTTAAAAGCGGTTCAGACCGGCGGTCCTTCGGGGGGGTGTATACCGGAGGAATTTCTGGATCTGGGGGTTGATTTCAGTGAACTGGCCAAGGTGGGTTCCATCATGGGCTCCGGTGGCATGATCGTCATGGACCAGGACACCTGCATGGTGGATGTGGCAAGATATTTCCTCGATTTTCTGAAAGAAGAATCGTGCGGCCAGTGTAACCCCTGCCGGGAAGGGATTAAACGGATGCTGGAGGTGTTGAATCGCATCTGTGAAGGGGACGGCAGGGAAGGGGATATTGAATTACTTCAAGAACTGGGGGGTATGGTCCACAATTTTTCCCTGTGCGGACTGGGCACGTCAGCCCCCAACCCCGTGCTCACCACCATCCGGTATTTCAGGGATGAGTACGAGGCCCACATCCGGGACAAAAAATGCCCGGCCGGGATCTGTAAACCCCTGTTTCATTACGAAATTGACGAGAGCGCCTGTACCGGCTGCACGCTCTGTTCCCGCAAATGCCCCCAGGAAGCCATCACCGGGGAAAAGAAGAACCCCCACGTGTTGGAGCAGGAAGAATGCATCAAGTGCGGCATCTGTTACGATGTCTGTAAATTTAACGCCATCATCATTGCCTAACAGCCATGAGCCATCAGCCATGAACCAAAAGAAGGATCACCCATGATAACATTTACAATCAACGGCAAGGAAGTTCAGGGAGAGGAAGGCCGGTATATCCTTGATGTGGCCAAAAAGTCCGGCATCGAAATCCCCACCCTCTGCCATCATGAGGCCCTGGAGCCCGCGGGCATGTGTCGCCTTTGCACCGTGGAGCTGTTTGACGGGCGAAAACCCAAATTCGTCACCGCCTGCAACTATCCCATCTGGGAAGGGATGGAAGTCTTTACGGATACGGAATCCGTGACAAAGGGGCGCAAGCTCATTGTGGAACTTCTGCTGGCCCGCTGCCCGGATGTGCCGGTTCTTAAGGATTTGGCCCTGAAATACGGCATTACCGAACCCCGTTTTGCCATAGAGGGAGATGACTGCATCCTCTGCGGCCTGTGCGTTCGCATCTGTGAAAAGATGGGGAATAGCGCCATCAGCCTCACGGGGCGCGGTGTGGAGATGAAGGTGGATACCCCCTTTCATGTGCAGACCGAATTCTGCATGGGGTGTGGATCGTGCGCTTCGGTCTGTCCCACGGGTCATATCAAACTGGAAGACATCGCCGTTCATCAGGCGAAACCCATCCTTTCCGAATATGACATGGGGCTTAAGGGTCGAAAACCCATTTATGTCCCCTATGCCCAGGCCATTCCCAATATGCCGGCCATTGACCGGGACATGTGCGTGTATTTCAAGACCGGCGGCTGCCAGGTGTGTACGGAGTTCTGCGGCGTGGATGCCATCGATCACACGCAGCAGGACGAAACCATTGAACTGGAAGTGGGGTCCATCATTCTGGCCCCGGGATTCCAGCCCTTTGACCCGTCGGGCCTGACCCATTATGGATACGGACGGCATCCCAATGTGATGACGGCAATGGAGTTTGAACGGATTCTATCGGCTTCAGGACCCACCTTGGGGCATCTTAAAAGACCGTCCGACGGAGAGGCGCCCAAAAAGATCGCCTGGATTCAATGCGTGGGTTCCCGAGAGGAACACCGTTGCGATCACGCCTATTGTTCATCCGTGTGTTGTATGTATGCCATCAAGGAGGCGGTCATTGCCAAGGAACACGCGGGTGCTGATCTGGATTGTACCATCTTTTTCATGGATATGCGAACACACGGTAAAGATTTCGAGCGCTACTATGACGATGCCCGGAATAAGCATGGGGTCCGTTTTATAAGGTCCCGTGTTCCGGCCGTTGACACCGTCCAGGGGCGGGACGAACTGGCCATTACCTATGTGAATGAAGAGAATGCGCCCATAACGGAATCCTTTGATCTGGTGGTCCTTTCCGTGGGAATGGAAACCCCGCAAGCGCTCATGGAACTGGCGGATCGCCTCGGTATTGATCTTACCCCGGGCCATTTCTGTGACAGTCCTTCATTTCATCCCGTCAACACCTCCCGGGAAGGGGTTTTTGTATGTGGTGCCTTTGCAGGACCCAAGGATATACCCCAATCCGTTGTGGAAGCCAGCTCTGCGGCCGCTGAAGCAGGCGCCCTTCTGAAAGAGGCGCGGAACACGTTGACGAAAGAGGAAGTTTTTCCGGAGGAGCGGGTCGTTGTCGGTGAACGGCCCAGAATCGGCGTTTTCGTGTGCCATTGCGGCATCAACATCAGCGGTGTGGTGGATGTCCCCTCGGTACGGGATTATGCGGCATCACTCCCTTATGTGGAGTATGTGAACGACAATCTCTATACCTGCTCCCAGGATACCCAGGAGGCCATGGGTAAAGTCATTACCGAAAACAGACTCAACCGCATTGTGGTGGCCGCCTGCACCCCCAAGACCCATGAGCCGTTGTTCCAGGAAACTCTGGTGGCTGCGGGGCTTAACAAATACCTCTTTGAGATGACCAACATCCGGAATCAGGATTCCTGGGTGCACAAAAATGATCCCCAAAAGGCCACGGAAAAGGCCAGGGACCTGGTGCGCATGGCGGTGGCCAAAGTGGCGCTCATGGAACCGCTTACGGAAACGGAGCTAAATATCAACCAGAGGGCCCTGGTGGTGGGGGGAGGCATCTCCGGAATGGCCGCCGCCCTGAGCCTTTCCGGTCAGGGTTATGAGGTTTGTCTGGTGGAGCGGGAGCCGTTTTTAGGGGGGCAGGGGAGTCTCCTTTTCCGAACCTGGAAAGGTGAAGACGTGCAAATGAACCTGTCTGAAATGATCGAGAAGATTCAATCCCATCCGAATATCGATCTGCGCCTGAATACGGAACTGGAAGGCGTGGAAGGATTTGTGGGGAACTTTAAATCGAGACTGCTCTCTGAAGGCCGTGAGGAACAGGTGGAACACGGTGTGGCGGTGATCGCCACGGGGGCCTTTGAAGCAAGACCCCATGAGTACCTTTACGGTGAAGATGAACGGGTGGTCACCCACCTGGAGCTGGATCAGCGGTTTATGAGAAACGATCCCGCATTAAAAGAGATGAAGTCCGCCGTCTTTATCCAGTGCGTGGGGTCCCGTGAGCCGGATCGACCCTATTGTTCACGGGTCTGTTGTTCCCACGCCATGGAAAGCGCTCTCCATCTGAAAAAACTGAATCCCCAGATGCGGGTGGTGGTCCTTTATCGGGATATTCGAACCTACGGGGAACGGGAATACCTTTACCGGGACGCCCGGATGGCGGGTGTTTTGTTCATCCCCTATACGGTGGACCGGAAACCGCGGGTTGTTACCCATGAGGGAGACCTCAAAATCGAGGTGATGGACCCGCTTTTGGGAAAAGATGTGGCCATGACGGTCGACCTGCTGTGCCTGGCATCGGCCATTGTGCCCTACCGGGATGAAGCATTGGCCCGGATGTTCAAGGTCCCTATGAACGAGGACGGTTTTTTCGTGGAAGCACACGCCAAACTGGGGCCGTCGGAATTTGCCACGGACGGCGTCTTTTTGTGTGGCATGAACCACTATCCGAAACCCATTGATGAATCCATCGCCCAGGCCCTGGCCGCCGCGTCCCGGGCCGTGACCCTTCTGGCCCGCGGGACCGTCCGCATGAGTGGTACAGTGGCCCAGACCGATCCGGTTCAATGCAGTAGTTGCGGGGTATGTCTGGCCATCTGCCCCTATTCGGCGCCTGCCGTTCTGGAAAAAGGACCTTTTGCCGGCAAGATGGAAATCAACCCGGCATTGTGTAAGGGATGCGGATTGTGCGTGGCATCGTGCCGGTCGGGTGCCCTTAACCTGAAAGGGTTTGGGGAGAATCAGATTATGGCGATGATCAATGAAATTTAGTTTGTGGACGGACACTAGTTCGGAGGACATGAGTATGGCAGCCGTTGACCTGGATCAATGCGATCCGGATTTTGTAAGTGAGTTGCTTCAACAGCCTGAAGCCGAGAAAATTTCGGCTTGTTTCACATGCCGTACCTGCGTTGCCGGGTGCCCCATTTCAAATGTAAACGATGCTTTTAACCCGGCGCGTATTATCCGTATGGCCCTTTACGGTATGAAAGAAGAGATTCTTGAAAGTCCTTTTATCTGGCTCTGTTCCAGCTGCTATACCTGTCAGGAACGATGTCCGCAGGGGGTCAGGATTACCGATTTCATGACCCTGCTCAAAAACATGGCCGTCAAGGAAGGGCATGAGCCGACCGGAATAAAAGCGCAGATGGATTTGACGAAAGGGCAGGGAAGGATTTATCCATTGGACGACTTTGATAATAAAAAGCGGAAAAAGGCAGGGCTTCCCCAACTGCCCACGACGTGTGTTGTGATCAGGGAACTGTTTCCGGATCAGGTATAATCTGTTCAACTCTTTCTTTTTAGGAACAACGCAATGAAATATGCACTTTTTTTAGGTTGTACCATCCCCGCAAGGGCACGAAACTATGAGCTTTCAGCAAGAAAGGTGGCGGAAAAAACGGGGATCGAACTGGTGGATATGGAAAATTTTATCTGTTGCGGGTTTCCCACCAAGGCGGGGGATATGCAGGCATCCCTACTGATGGCCGCCTATAATCTGGCCCTGGCCCAAAAACAGAATCTGGATGTGTGTGCCCTGTGCAGTTCCTGCGTATCCGCCTTGTCTGAAGCCGCCCAACATTTGTCGGAAAATGAGGAAGATCTTGCGAAAGTGAATGAACGATTGTCCGCCGTGGGATTGCAATATGAGGGCTCCCCAAAAATCCGGCATTTTGCGCGGGTGCTGTATGAGGAGGTGGGGTCGGAGAAGATTCAAGTACATTTTGAAAAAGACTTGAGTGGGCTCAACATTGCGGTACATTACGGCTGCCACTATTTGAAACCGTCAGAAGTACACGGGGGCTTTGATGATCCGGAAAACCCCAACTCCCTGGAAACGCTTGTGGCATTGACCGGCGCAACCGTGGTGGATTATGCCGGAAAAAAGACCTGCTGTGGAGGGCCCGTGCTTCCGGTGGATGAAAAGTTGGCCGCGAGCGTCACCAAAGGAAAACTGGATAATTTGAAAGCGGCCGGCGCGGACGCTCTTTGCCTGGTATGCCCGTTTTGCTCCGTCATGTATGACGGGAATCAGAAAAGTATCGAGTCGGAATATGAAACCGAATACAAAATTCCCGTTTTGTATTTGACCCAAATATTGGGTATGGCCATGGGTTTTGATCGAAAAGCACTCGGGCTCAATATGAACGTGGTGAAAACCAAGGATCTGCTTAAACCCTATTTCTAATGGTTCAAACAGGCGTCTTATGATGGCTGTTTGTCCGGATCAGGGTTTAAGCAGCAAAGTGTGCTCCGTGTGTTCGCTGATAGCCTTGTCGCTGAACCACCAGTACATTTTGCTGCCATCCATGAAAGACTGTACCTGGTCCTTGTGATGCGGACTGAAAAGACGTCCCGTGACCCCTCCCGGTAGAATTGCAACCACTTTTTCATCATCACCCATGTCGGCGACCATGCGCAGCGATGCGGAAATTGTTACCGAAAATGGGTCTTTGGGGTCATAAAGCCCTCTGTAAAGCGTCTCTCCGGATCCCCCCATGGGCATTTGGCCGCTTCCAAGGAGTTCCTTACCCGTGCCATTTCGACGAATTGGACTGACCAGCTCGAGGGTGTGTACCTTTCCCCAGAGCCAATTGTGGGGGTCTTTGCCGAACGTTTCACTGAGCCCGGCTGCGGCCTTCAATGCCGCCTGGTGGAAAAGATCGTTCAATGTTTCGACTTTTTCTCCGGTGTGGGTATTGTCAAACCACTCTGATGAATCTTCAAGGACCATTTTTTCTAACCGTTCCTGCCAGAAATACCAGTTGTTCAAAAGGGTTTCCGTTGCTTTCTTGCCCAGCTCGTCTTCAAATACCATCCTGGCAAAAGCCAGATACGTGGCCTGAAAAATCGTGGGAGCGGCAAGATCCGGTCTATCCGAAAAATCCCAGCCGGAGAGTAACTTACCCATCTCTTCCGTATCTTTGTGCGCCAGGAGTGCCTTTGCCATGATCGGCGCAATTTTTTCCGCCAGGAGATTTTTCTCGTCCCGCTGATATTGCCAGTGGTCATCCACACTTTTCTCTTCAGGACTGTTCAGCAACTGCATCAATCTCCTGTACCGGTAGGATGGTGAAAAATGGGAAGAGTAGTAATAGGGGTAATCGTGAGGGACGATTTTATGATTGCAGGTTCCGAGCCACCCCTTTTCGGGGTTTGTGCTGTGGGGCATTCGGGATTGCGGAATCCAGCCCTTCCAGTTGTCATTACCGTCCTCTACCCGGTAGGGAACCGTACCGTCATTGTTGGAACGAATGGGAATTTTTCCGCTGGCCCGGTATCCGATGTCCCCCGATGAATCGGCAAAAACCCAGTTGAGACAGAGCATGGGATTATCTTCCAAGGCTTTATGCATTTCATTCACGGACTTTGCCGTTATAAACTGGAAAATTCCAATGCCGTCGCCCATGCTTTCAACAGGGGCCCAGCGCAAGGTGATGACCTTGTCGGTTTCAAGACCCTTCAATACTTCTGAAACGACCGGACCTCTTTTTGTGGATCTGATCTTGATGACTTCTTCAAGGTACCCCCCGGGTGCTTCTTTGTCTTTTATCTTGAGCTTTTCTTCGATCACCCGGAACGGGCGGGAAACCTTTCCTTCCAGATAGTGATCCGGTCGGGTTGGGTCGATGGTTTCCACGTATAGATCCTGCATATCCCCATAATTGTTTGTCATGGCAACGGAAATATACGATGTTCTCCCTACGGCAAATCCCGGCAAACCGGGGATCATGGCGCCGACAATCCGGATTTTCGGGGTTATCATGCCGAGTGGATACCACATGCCGGGCAGGATTCTGGTATCAAGATGCGGATCTCCCGCCAGAACCGGTTTCCCGCCGGTAGACAGCCGCGGTGAAACCGCCCAGTTATTGCTGCCCACCCGTAGATGCCGATCGTTTGTAAAGGCCAGCAGTTTTTCATAATCGAAAAAACGGAACCCGTATGAAACCTTTCCGGCATGTGGTGATGGCTGTTTTTTGTCAGGGGGATCATCGGGATTGATGTTGATGGGCATGATCTCCATGGCTTTGTCGGGACCTACCGCCTCTATGAGCATCTGGGCGACAATCTCTGTCTTGATATTGGCCGAGGTGGAAAAGCCCATATAGTATAAAATGGAAAGTGAGTCGGTAACGGTCCAGGGTTCAGGTTTTATGCCGGCAAGCTTGAATTCCAGGTGCACATCCTTCGGGCATTGTTTGATAAAACCGTTTACCCCGTCCACATACCACTGGAAACAATCATGGGTCTGTTGGTTCAGCATTGCCGCCTGTTTTTTCGCGATGCGATGAAGCCCGATGGTGCGCATGCGAGTATCAAGCGCCCTGGCTTTTTCTCCGGCCAGTTCAGAAATTCGTCCCTGGGCAAAAAGCCGACTCAGCTGCATCTGAAACAATCGATCCTGTGCGGTGACAAACCCCTGGGCCATAATGGCGTCATGTAGGTTTTCCGCATAAATATAGGCCATCCCCTTTTCATCACGTTTGACGGTTACGGGTTTTTCCAGGTCCGGGAGGGTCAGACCTCCATCCTGCTGGTAATTGTTCAGGTACGGCAGGAACAGGACCATGGCAAAATAGGCGATTAATAGAATGATGAGTAAGTAAAAGAGGCGCTTTATCCATTTCATTTAGATTACTCCGTCAAGAGGATCGGATCATCGCGTCAGGGGAAAGCCGTATTTTCGTCATTGCCGGTGATATCCGGGCATTTCGAAAAAATAAATTCTCGCACCATTCAATCCCGAAGCCGCTGGTTTGATTATGAATCAGGTTTTCCGGCTGTCTTTTCCAGAAGAGAGGCCCATTGAACGGCTTTGAGGTAGATATCCTGTAAAATCGATTCTTCAATTCCCAGCTTTTTGGCCAAACGGTTAATTTCAGGCCATTGGCCCTGTTCAAGGGCTTCAATCAGGTTAATTGTTACGCTTAATTCCCCTTTTTGCAAAATGCCGTCACTGATTTCTTCTTTAAGGGGCAATTCCGCAAGGATTTCCGGTAACGGCCTGCCGATGATGACATCAAGCCGTGAGAACAGTCCCACTAAAAAGAGGGACGGTCCCCGATTTTGCCAGCCCGGAACACAGGTCATCAATTCACAGAATTTGGCCCGCACCAATGAAGAAACCACCTGTTCCTGGGGTTTGTCCTCGCCCAGTCCCGTCATCAGGAGGATGGATGCCCATTTTCGAATGCCCTTTTCTCCCAGCATGTTCAAGGCCTGTTTGATGGACGTGACTTTGTTTCGAAGCCCGAATGCAGCGGAATTGGTAACCTTCAGGAGCTTATAGGTTATGGACATTTCGTTTTGTATCAATTCTGAAAGGCCCTGGAAATCCATCTCTTCCTGGTTGACCATTTGAAGTATTCGCAATTGGTTAATCTTGAACCCGGGGACATCTTTTTTCGACACGATGACCGGTTTGCTGAAGAAATATCCCTGAAAATAGTTGTACCCCATTTCCATGGCCTGGTCGAATTCTTCCTGGGTCTCCACTTTTTCCACGAGCATTTTGATGCCCCGGGGTTTGAAGGCTTCCACCATCCGCTTCCGCTCATCAATGTCGGAAACAAAGAAATCCACTTTGACGATGTCGGCCATTTTCAAAAGATCGTCAAATCTGGCGTCATAGACAAAATCATCTAGAGCCAGGATATAGCCGTTCTTTTTGAGTCGGCGACAAGCTTCCATGACGTCTGCATCCGGTTCCACATTTTCCAGGATTTCAACCACAATTTGTTTTTTCGGCAGCACCGAGGCATAGTCGAGCAATAAGGCTTTCCGGGTAAAATTGATGAACCCCTTTCCGTTACCGAGCAGGCTTTCCATGCCGAACAGCAAGGCACTGGTGGCGATAACCTGTGATGTGGCCTGATCTTCATCAGTGCCGCTAAAACAGTTTTCAACCCCGTTTCTGAACAGTAGTTCATAGCCGAATACCTTCATATTGCCATCAAAGATCGGCTGGCGCGCAATGAATTGTTCCATGTTCATCCCCTTTATGAAAATCGGGCCGGTGCCGGCGCATGATATGTGCCAAGCATTGGAATTCATGTGGCAGACCACTAAAACCCTATCACAGGTGGGCGATGGCTTCTATTTCAACCCGCGTCTCAAAGGGCAGGCAAGCCGCCTGGGTGCACGTCCTGGCCGGGAGATCCTCTGTAAAATACTTCCTGTAGATCACATTGAACCGGGCAAACTCTTCCATATCAAGCAGATAAACGGTCACCTTTAAAACATTTTTCAGGGAAGCCCCCGCTTCCTCCAGGATTATTTTCAGGTTCTGTAAAGCCAACTCCGCTTCCTCCTCCACAGTTCCCAGCCTGATCTGATTGGTCTCCGGGTCTATGGCACCTTGTCCCGCAGTATAGATGAGTCCGTCATGAATGACCGCCTGGGCATAGGGGCCGCCCGTTACTGCGGCCTTGTCCGTATGAAAAATTTTCTTTTCTCCCATTTTATTTTTCCTTCCGTGTTATCGTCGTTGTAGGGGCAGGCCCCCGTGCCTGCCCTGAAAAATTACAACCCCAAATAGGTTTTTCGGATATGCGGGTTTTCCATGAGCCATTTACCATCGCCACTCAGGGCGATCTCTCCATTTTCAAGGACATATCCCCTGTGGGAAATGGTCAGGGCGTGAAAAACATTCTGTTCAATGAGAAGGATAGCGGTATTCTGTTCATTGATCTGACGGATAATCTCAAATATGGTGGTGACCAAGAGCGGCGCAAGACCCAAGGAAGGTTCATCAAACATCATGAGCCTGGGTTTGGACATCAACCCCCTCCCGATGGCCACCATCTGCTGCTCGCCGCCGCTCAGGGTCCCCGCCCTCTGGCTGAGCCTTTCCTTTAAACGGGGAAAAAACCCGAACACTTCCGCCATGGTTTTCCGTCGAACCTTCTTCATATGGGGAAACTGCGCCCCCATTTCAAGGTTTTCCCCCACCGTCATGGTGGGAAAAAGCTGCCTTCCTTCGGGAATATGGCTGATTCCCATTTCAACGATCCGGGTAGTGGAGGCCCGGCTGATATCCTCGCCCTCGAATTCAATGGTTCCTTTCCGGGGACGGAGAATGCCGGAGACGGTTTTGAGGGTGGTTGATTTTCCGGCGCCGTTGGAACCGATAACGGAAACCACCTCCCCTTCGCCCGCCTCAAAACCGATGTCTCTCAAAGCTTGAAGATCCCCGTAAAAGACGTCTATCCCATCAACTTTGAGCATTGAGGAACTCCTTGCCGAGATAGGCCTCAATCACTTTCTCATCCTTTACCACTTCCGCCGGTGTGCCTTCGGCGATGCGGCTTCCATAATTGATGGCCAGCACCCGCTCCGAAAGGGCCATGATTCCCTGCATGACGTGTTCTATGAGCAGGATGGAAACCCCTTTTTGGTTGACCTCCCTGATCAAGCCGATAATCTCCGAAACTTCCGTGGGGTTCAGGCCTGCCATCACCTCGTCAAGAAGGAGAAGTTTCGGCCGGGTTGCCAGGGCTCGGGCCATCTCCAGCCTTTTTCTTAAGGGGAGGGGCAGCCCCTCGGCTTCCTTGTGGGCCATGGGACCCAAGCCCGCCCACTGGATAATCTCCATTGAGGCTTCACGGGCCTTCTTAATGGACGTTTCCCGTGTTAGCGCCCCTACCATCACATTGTCCAGGACCGATATGGTCAGAAACGGCTTGACAATCTGAAAAGTTCGGGCAAGACCTGCCTGGCACACCTGATAGGGCTGCATGCCTGCCAGGGATTTTCCCGAAAACATCATCTCCCCTGAATCAGGCGCGTGAAAGCCGCTCAGGCAGTTGAAAAGGCTGGTTTTGCCTGCGCCATTGGGACCGATTAACCCTAAGATCTTACCCTGCCCCAATTCAAAAGAGAGTTCCGAAATGGCTGTCAGGCCCCCGAACCGTTTGTTTAGTGCTGTTACCTTCAGGATGCTCACGATTTTGCTTCAGCCCCTTTTTTATTTCCCCGGTAAACCAGGGTTTTCTTATCCAGCTTCAGCATGGGATTTAACCACCTTTTTACGTAATAGATGATCCCTTTTGGCATAAAAAGCACCACGAGAACGGCAATGACCCCGTATAGGATCAAATGAAGTCCCTCAAACCCTCCCTTTGTAAAATAGGCTCTGGAGATCTCCGAAAGGGGTGTGAGGATAAATGACCCGAGAACCGGACCCAGAATGGTTCCCAGGCCTCCGATGATGGGGCGCAGGATCAGTTCTATGCTGAGGGCCATACCGAACAGGGTATCGGGATGAAGATAAAAAACATAGTTGGCATAAAAGGTGCCGGCAAGCGAGGTCATGAAAGCGCTTAAGGCAATGGCAATCATATTGTACTTAAAAGCGTTAACGCCCAGAGCCTGGGCAGCTTCTTCATCTTCCCTGATGGCCACCATGAAACGCCCGGCCCTTGAAACCTCCAGAATACGAACGACGATTATGGAAAACACCATGAAGCCCAGAGCGATATAGTAGTAGGGAACATTTCCCCTGAACTGAAAATTCCAGAAGGACGGTTTGAAATCCAGAAAGATCCCCGAAAAGGACCCTAACGCTTCCACATGGGAAACGATCAGGCGGGTGATTTCCGCAAAAGCGATGGTCAGGATCACAAAATAAACGCCCCTGAGTCCGAAACGGAACCCCAGGTATCCCAGAAAAAGGGCTATGGCCACCGCGAAAACGCCTCCCACCAGCATGCCGATCCAGGGAGTGAGCCCGTAGTTCTGGGCCAGGTACGTGGAGGTGTACGCCCCCACCCCCACATAGAGGGCGTGTCCCAGAGAGATATGTCCCGTATACCCGGTGAGGATATTCCACGACTGCCCCAGGTAGGCATAGAAAAAAATCATGACAAAAATACCCAGGACGTACTTCTCAAGAAAAAGCGGGAGCAAAAGAAGAATGGAGAGTATGATGGCCAAAAAGATATTGAGCCGGGTCATTTCTTTCCCCCGAGAAGTCCCTGAGGACGAAAAAGCATGATCACAACCAGTATCCCGAAGCTGACCACCTGTTTGAGGGTGGCAGGCAAAAAGAGGGTGGACATGGATTCGGCCACGCCTAAGATGAGTCCCCCCACAAGGGCGCCCACAAGATTTCCCATGCCGCCCAAAATCACCACAATAAAAGCGGTCAGCGTAAAATCGTGGCCCAGACTGGGAGAAAGGGGCATCAGCGGCAGCAGCAACGCCCCTGCCGCCCCCGTTGTGGCGGCACCCAGCCCGAAGGAAAAGTTATTAATGCGGCTCACATTGATGCCCACCAGGGTTGCGGCCATCCGGTTATCGGCCGCTGCCCTGATCCGTTTCCCCATATGGCTCTTTTTGAGGAAAATGAAGATAGCAAAGGTGATAATAATGGCAAAGGAAAATGCAATCAGGCGCGACACGTCGATCATGGCGCCCCCCAGCCAGATC
The DNA here is from genome assembly GCA_018644785.1 of Deltaproteobacteria bacterium. The sequence continues at coordinate 14,863 of JABGPV010000069.1, forward strand.
GTATCCAGACTAAAAGCCGTGTGCGGGCTCCGGTGATCCGGGCCCCACAACAGGAGCGCCGTGTTTTCCAGAATGATCCCGATGGCCACGAGGGGAAGCACCTGCATGGCCTCGGGGTAATCGAGGATACGGTTGACCACGGAAGACTGGATGACATATCCCAGGACAAAGATGGCGGCGGAAACGATGATGAGGGACAGATAGGGCTCGACGCCAAGCAGTACAAATATCCAGTAGGAGATATACATGCCGATGACCATCATCTGGCCATGGGCGAAATTAATGACCCCCATTACCCCGAAGATCAGGGAGAGCCCCAGGGCAATGAGCCCATAGAGCCCTCCCAGCAGAATCCCCTGGATCAGAAGTTGCAGGGCAAGGGTGGAATCCATTATCCTCTATCCCACATCTGGGGGGCGGGAAACACGTAATCCGCCTGGGCGAAACTCTTGGGCAGAACCACCTTGACCCGTTTTACGGGATCCGGGTCCGGCAGGACCTGGACCATGGCCGTCGCGGCATTGATGTTGTCGCCGTTTGCAGCAAAACGAATGGCATCTCCCACCATGGGCTGCGCTTTCAGGTCGGTGGTCCTGATGGCGGCCAGGAGCTTATTGCTGTCCGCGGACCCGGCCCTCTCCAGGGCATCGGCAATCACCAGGATGCCCGTATAGGCATAACCGGAATTGGTATCGAGGTACCCGCCGTACTTCTTGTTAAACAGGGCGTTGGCTTCCTGGTACACCGGGCTCGCCGTGTTGACCCAGGGAACATTGTCCATGACGTAATAGACCAGTTTGCCCAAGTCCTTGATCACCTTGGGCTCATACCACCCCGGACTTCCCGGACTGATGATCCCCATGAGGGGCACCCGCTGTTTGAGAAGCTGCCGCGTCAAAATTATCGAATCTCCCGGTCTGCAGACCGGAAAGAGCAGGTCCGGCTTGGCGGCCTTGATTTTCGCCACCTCGGAGGAAAGGTCATGGATGCCCAGAGGGTAGGTGATATGCTCCACGATTTCCACCGGGATGCCGGATTTCTTAAACCATTTGATGAAATTCCCACCCTGGCCTTTTCCAAATGGGTCGCCCGTGTTGGTAACCACCGCTCTTTTTGGCGTCACCTTTCTCTCGGTAATCATCTGTTCAATATATTTACAGGCCGTTTTCCCAAAGGTGGTGACGGTTGGGAAAATGCGAAAACTGTATTTATACCCTTTCTGGGTGATGACATCCAGGGCGGCAACATCCATTACAAAGGGAATCTGTCTCTGTTCGGCCAAAGTGGCGATGGCCATGCCCGTTCCGCTTTGGAAAGCGCCGATCAGCACTGATGCGCCGTCGTTAATCAACCGGTCCGCCTCGCTACGGCCCACCACCGCTTTGGTTTCGCTGTCGCCAAGCAGGAGCTCCAGCTTCGCTCCTCCCATGGATTTGATGCCGCCCTTGGCGTTGATATAATCCACCGCAAGCTGATTCCCCCTGCGCTGGCCCTGCCCGATCACCGCAAGGGGCCCCGTGGCCGGCTGAACAGACCCAATTTTAATGGTCGCAGGCGCAGCTCTCAGCAGGGTCGGTACGCCAAACGAGGTTGCGGTCAGGCCCAACCCCACAGCCCCTGTGACTTTCATGAAAGTTCTTCTATCCATCTCTTTTTTTATCAGATCTTGCTTGCCCATCATAAACCTCCTAAAGAAAATTTAAGGGTTAAGGATTTTCGGCCACATTGGCGGAGAATCCATGCAGGTTTTTATGCCACTAATCCTTTAAATTTCAATCCGATCAGGTGAGCCACCGCTTCCTCCTCCGGTAATGCTTCACGTCCCGGTAGCTCTTTTTCTTTCCCACTTCGGTGAGCCCCAGATAAAACTCTCTCACATCGGCATTTTGTTTCAGTTTTTCCACGCTATCATCCAGGACGATGCGGCCGTTTTCCATCACGTAACCATGGCTTGCGATGGAAAGGGCCAGGCGTGCGTTCTGTTCCACCAGCAGGATGCTCACTTTTTCCTCCTGATTGATGCGCTGAATGATCTTGAAAATCTCCGAGACCAGCAGGGGGGAAAGGCCCATGGAGGGTTCATCCAGGAGCATGAGGGTGGGGATGCTCATGAGCCCCCGGCCGATCACCAGCATCTGCTGTTCCCCGCCGCTGATGTATCCTGCCAGAACGTTTTTTCTCGCTTTTAACCGGGGAAACATGGTGTAAACCTTTTGAATGTCCTCTTTCATTTTCCTGCGACTTCGATTGGTATGCCCCCCGGCGATGAGGTTCTCTTCGATGGAGAGATCCTCAAAAACGCGCCTCCCCTCCATGACCTGAAAGATGCCTTTTCGAACGATCTCTTCCGGGTATTTTCGGTCGATGCTTTCCCCTTTAAAACGGATCTGACCGTCAGTGACAGCGCCGTCCTCGGATTTTAGAAGCCCTGAAATGGCTTTGAGGGTGGTGGTTTTGCCGGCCCCGTTATTCCCGAGGACTGCCACGATGTGCCCTTCATCCACCTGAACGCTCATGCCTTTCAATACGAGGATCACATTATGATAAATCACTTCAATATTGTTGACGGCCAGCAATGGTTCCATAGGGTTTTCCCTGGGTTTTTCTACCATTTAGGTTATGCTCCGAGCCTGGAGTAGGTGATGTCCTCTTCTCCCAGATAGGCCTTGATGACTTTTTCGTTGTGTCGGATCTCTTTCGGTTTTCCTTCCGCGATCTTCTGACCGAAATCGAGAACGCAAATGCGGTCGGAGATATCCATGACCACGCCCATGTCGTGTTCAATCAAAATGATGGTGATGCCCCACTCTTCATTGATATCCAGGATGAAACGGGCGATATCCTCGGTTTCCTCCAGGTTCATGCCGGTTGCCGGTTCATCCAGAAGGAGCACCCGGGGGCGCATGGCCAGGGCCCGGGCCATTTCCACGCGCTTCTGAAGCCCGTAGGGAAGGGAATGGACCACATGTTTACGGATGGGCTCGATCTCCAGAAGATCGACGATCCGCTCTTCGATGTTTTTTCTGAGGGCTATCTCCTCGGCCCTGGTTTTGCCGTAGTAGATGCCGCCGGAAATGGACCCGGATTTCAAATGAACGTGGGCCCCCAGCTTGATGTTATCCAGGACGTTCATGTGACCGAAAAGTTCCACGTTCTGAAAGGTGCGGGCTATGCCTAAACCGGCGATGCGGTGCGGTTTCAGGTCCGTGATGTTCCGGCCTTCAAAGATAATCTGGCCCTGGTCCGGCTGGTAAAACCGGTTGATGCAGTTCAATAAACAGGTTTTGCCGGCGCCGTTGGGTCCGATAATGGAAAAAATTTCTCCCTTTTTGATGCCGGTACTGACCCCATGGAGGGCTTTAATGCCGCCGAAACTGAGGTGGATGTCCTTGATTTCAAGCTGATATTCGTTTTTTTCGTCCATTTTTTTGTGCCGGTGAATGGGGTGTCATCGGTTATTGAGGCGGTTCCACCTGTTTTATTCGAACGGTGGTTTTCATGCGGAACCCTTTACCGTCTTTGTAGCGAATGTCGGCTTCCACGGGAATTTCCTCACGGTCGCCATACAACCCCTCGATCAGGTCCTTGTATCTCTCCTCAACGAACTTTCGTCGTACTTTGCGGGTTCTGGTCAGTTCGTCATCATCGGCATCCAGTTCCTTATAAAGCAGTACGAATCGGTTTACTTTGGCCACTTTGGGAAGAGACTCATTGGCTTTGGCCACTTCCACCGCAATGATGTCGTAGACCCGCTTTTTTTGGGAAAGATCCGTAAAGGTGGTGTAGGCCAGTTGATTGTTTTCGGCCCATTTGCCCACGTTGGCCATATCGATGGCAATCATGGCGGTGATGAATGGCCGATTTTTGCCCATGACCACGGCGTCCACAATATAGGGGCTGAACCGCAGTTTGTTTTCAATGAGCTGGGGCGAGAATTTACCGCCATCCACCAGCTTCATCACGTCGCTCATACGGTCGATGATGATGATATGCCCGTCATTTTCCATAATGGCTGCGTCTCCCGAATGAAACCAGCCGTCCCGAAGGGCCTCTTCCGTGGCTTCCGGGTTTTTGTAATAGCCTTTGAAAATGGTGTCCCCGCGGGACAACAGTTCTCCCGAGTCGGATATTTTGAACTCAACGCCCGGAATGGGTTTCCCCACCGTATCCAGGCGAATGTCGCCGGTCCGGTGCATGATGGAACCCGCGGTCTGCTCCGTCATGCCGTAGACCTGTTTGATATTGACGTTCAGGGCCATGAACATGTTGAAAATCTCCTGCCCCAGAGGCGCCCCGCCCGTATAAACATGGCGCAGACGGGCGAGACCCAGATAATTTTTCAGGGACCTGAACAGAAAGACATATCCCATCATGTTCAGGATTTTCAAGCCCATGGGGAGCGGTTCTTTGTTCAATATGTGGTCGGCAACCTTATATCCAACGGACAGAAACAATTTGTAGGCCATCCGTTTGATCCATACGGCATCTTGAATTTTAACCTGAATGTCCGAACACATGCGCTCCCATATACGTGGCGGCGCCAGCATGATGTGGGGGCCGATTTCGCGAATGTTTTCCTGGACCGTTTCTACCTTTT
>JABGPV010000690.1 GCA_018644785.1 Deltaproteobacteria bacterium
ATTGATTTTAAATCGAAATTGAGATATCCAAAGGACGGTCCGAATTCGTCATTACTTTCGGCGGGTTAAGCCAACTCACAACATAATAGCAGATAGATCAGATAGAGATGTCCAACTTTTGTGATGAATAGGGACAGGAGATACACACCCGATGTGTTGTTAACGATTTGAGACGGAATGAGCGTGGCCGACACGGTTAGGACTGGAAAACGTAGTCTTCAGTTTTTCCGGGGTGGGTCAAAATTCCAGGTTTATATAGGTATTGTTGACTTTTGGATTCACAGCCTGAAAAGGTATCGACCACCAGATGTAGTGGTATTGGACGATTAATAAAATGGCAAATTCAATTTTGCTCGGATGACATATGTGGCTCATATCACAACCCGGTAGTTGTCTGAGATATGTTGGAGATATTGCCGGTTTCTCCAAAAATATGGGAACCACAATATATTGTGTAGACCCCTTCAAAAGGAGAACCTTAAAAACACAACCTTGTTTTATTGACCATCCAAAACTTCCCGAATTGACCTGGCTAGAGTTTCCTTCTCAATCGGCTTTTCAATGTATTTCCGAATGCCGAATTTTCGGGCATTCTCCTCAGAAAGTTTCTCACTGTATCAACTTATTGCAGATAGATCAATCAATGACCCCATAGAGGGATTTGCGCTGTACCCCTTTTTTACTGAGCTT
>JABGPV010000691.1 GCA_018644785.1 Deltaproteobacteria bacterium
ATCCCGCGGCCGACGCTCAGAAGTCGCTGGAGGACAAGTACGGCGCCGCCGGCAGCACCGAAGTCGACGACGAAGTCGCGAAGCTCATGGCCGCGGCACAGAAGAAGCCGCTCGCGCCGTAGTCGCCGTGACACGACGGGGGCGTGTGGAAGCCGCGCTGCCGCCGAATTGCGCTCGCACTGCCGCTTGACCGGCCTTCGTGCGCGCCCTAACATTCCCGAAGCCGCGCGGAGAGATGCAGGAGCGGCTTAACTGGCATGACTGGAAATCATGTGTGGCAGCAATGTCACCGAGGGTTCGAATCCCTCTCTCTCCGCCACTCCTTCCTCCGTTCTTTCCTGTACGACACTGGCATCCAGGTAGCGCACGCTGTCAACTGTCCTGGTTGGCCCTGGCTTGATTGTGTCCTGAGGGACCCCAACTGCCCACCTGACTCGGACCCTCGCGCCAGGTTCTGCGGGGTTCTGACCATGCCCGGCATTGCCCGCAGAACCGTAGGACATGCAGAGCCATGTCCTATGTCCCCACGTTCACGCTGACGATAGTCATGGTGTCGTTCCCAAAGATGTCGACCACCTTCACTGCGAGCTTGCGGCGCCCGGGCAGACATTCGTGAGTAGCGCTCATCATGTCCAGTGAACGGTCCTTCCTCGCACGGAAGGACTGCCATTGGTTCTGGAAGATGTA
>JABGPV010000692.1 GCA_018644785.1 Deltaproteobacteria bacterium
CTTGGAGGATTTTCGTCAGGAATTTCTCTGAAGAAGTGGCTCTTAAAATCAGAGAAAGTATCCATACCAGACCAGTGAATGACACTGTAGCCGTCCGTTCAGAATGTTTTTATCACGAAAGGCACGACACCGAAACAATCAGGAGTTGATAAGACAAGGTATGATCAAATGGCGGAGAGGCCGGGATTCGAACCCGGGGTACCACATTAAGAAGTACAATGGGTTAGCAACCCACCGCTTTAAGCCGCTCAGCCACCTCTCCAACGATGAAAAAACATCTCTTTTGATTCCGTATAACTTGTGAGTTAAAAATACGCCTTTTGTTTTGGCGGAGGGAGTAGGATTCGAACCCACGGTCCCGTTGCCAGGACTGCAGTTTTCAAGACTGCCGCCTTCGTCCACTCGGCCATCCCTCCTGAAAAACCGCTTTTATCAATCCGAACCTCTCAAATCAGAAAAGATCTGAGAAGGTCTGGTTTAAAAACATCTATATCCTAAGTTACTCTAAGTTGTCCCACTTGCAGACTTCTTCGAGAACTGACTTTGCTACATATATTGGAGTGTTGCCCTGCATAGCCAATGCAATTGCATCACTTGGTCTTGAATCTATCTCTAAAGCACTACCATTTTGCTTAATGACTATTTTTGCATAAAAAGTGTTATTCTTCAAGTCACTGATCTCAATC
>JABGPV010000693.1 GCA_018644785.1 Deltaproteobacteria bacterium
TTTATGAAGGACATAGAAGAACTTGTGGAACAGGCCCAAAAAATCACCGAATATGGCAAAAGAAAACCTTACGCCGAGATGTTGTTTAAGTATATCATGCGTGAAGGCAAATCCTGGAGTCCGTTTCTGACCATGGCAATCATGTTTGAATACAAAGAGGTCCTTGATTCATTGCCTTCCAAGGAAATACACGAGTCTATTAACGGTAGGAATGGAGAATGGATGCTGATATTGAGAGATATTGTGGTTAAGCGAAAACTGACCTCCAAAAAGCATATTAAAAATTTGTTGAAACTCAGCAAGTAATTGAGGGTCGGCTCAAAAATTAGTTCACGTTCTGTTTGCAAAATGTCCAGCTTTAAGGACTTTTGCTAAAAGATTATGTGAAGTTATTTTTTAACGATCCCTAAGGCATGGAATCGGATCTGGGATCTGAAATTTCTCTGTTTAGCAACGCATTCAAAAATGGATAGTCCTTCAGAGTCAATTCGCCTTTCATGTCTTTTTCTTGTGCGACCCCCTGAATGATGAGTTCCGCCTGCAACTTGAACACGCTGACCAGATTGACATCAGCATCGGGTATTCCTTCCGGTTTGTGGCTGTAGAATGGAATGATCTCTTTGATGTATCCGGATAACGCCCGGTCACTGTCTGTTTGAAGGTAGTGTAAAAGTATATCGCTCGTG
>JABGPV010000694.1 GCA_018644785.1 Deltaproteobacteria bacterium
CCAACGCCTTGCGGAACTGCGCCATTCTGATCCCGAGACGTACGCCTTCCTCCGCCCCGACTCCAAGAGTCAGGTCTCCTTCCTCTATGAAGATGGGAAGCCGGTGCGCCTGGAGACGGTGGTCGTCTCACACCAGCACACGCCGGACATGGTCGAAGAACAGCTCCGCTCCCTGGTCGTCCAGGTTGTGAACGAAGTCGTTCCCACCAACTTTCTTCACAATGACATCACCTACTACGTCAACCCGACCGGGCGGTTCGTGATTGGCGGCCCCAACGGCGACACTGGCCTGACCGGCCGCAAGATCATCGTGGACACCTATGGTGGGGTTGGGTGCCATGGCGGCGGCGCGTTCTCCGGCAAAGACCCATCCAAGGTGGACCGTTCAGCGGCTTACATGTGCCGCTATGTGGCCAAGAATATCGTGGCGGCAAAGCTCGCGGATAAGTGCGAAGTGCAGGTCGCCTACGCAATCGGTGTCGAGCATCCCCTCAGCATCAATGTTGACACCTTCGGGACCGGTCAGGCCTCTGACGGCCGCCTCCAGGAGATCCTCGAGTCAAGCGGTATTTTCGACTTCCGACCGGCTCGCATCATCGCCAATCTCGGGCTCAAAACCCCTGCTCAGGACGGCTGGAGTTACCGCCAGACAGCCGCCTATGGGCATTTCGGTCGGGATCTGTT
>JABGPV010000695.1 GCA_018644785.1 Deltaproteobacteria bacterium
GAGTTTTCCCCCCTTGGGCATGGCGTTTCCGGCATTGACGGCCAGGTTCATGATGACCTGCTCCATCTGTCCGGGGTCCACCTCTATCTTCCATAATGCAGGCCCTGAAATCGTCAACAGTTCAACATCCTCTCCAATAAGGCGGCCAAGCATCTTCTCGATGTCTGCTAATAGTTCATTAAGGTCCAGAATCTCAGGATGAATAATCTGTTTGCGGCTGAAAGCCAGAAGCTGTCGGGTCAAAGAGGTTGCCCTTTCCCCGGCTATCTTGATCTCTGCTATCGCCTCTTTCAAGGGGCCGGCCTTTTCAACTTCCATTAACGCAAGACCGGCATTGCCGATAATAATGGTCAGTATGTTGTTGAAATCATGGGCAACTCCGCCGGATAATATTCCGATGGCCTCCATCTTCTGGGCTTGCTGGAGCTGGGCTTCAAGTTTTTTTTGTTCGGTCATATCACGAAATATCGCCAGTTTGCCGATGCTTCCATCCGGCAATGTCATCGGAGTGTCTATCAGGTCGTAGGTTTTTCCATACTTAATGGAATGCCATTCCCAACGCACCGTCTTGCCGACCAACACATCCTGATTTTTGCACCATGGGCAAACTTCATTCCGGTCGTGGAAATATTCGTAACACTTCCGCTCTTCGTAGGCCCCGAACCCCTTTACCAGAACCGGGTT
>JABGPV010000696.1 GCA_018644785.1 Deltaproteobacteria bacterium
ACAGCGATTCCATCATTTGCATGTTCTATATAAGTGCGATATTTCTCCTCGCTCTCAATGAGCTTCTTCTGTGTCTGTTCACGCACCACAATTTCCTCTTGTAATTGCTTATTTACCCTTATCAGTTCAGCAGTACGTTCTTTGACTCGTTCTTCCAATTCAAGTTGTGATTTTACTATCGTTTCCTCAGCCAACTTACGATCCGTTATATCAAGGTAGATACCCAAAGTTCCACTTATCGAACCTCCAAAAAGTTTAGGTATTCCGTATATCTCCACGTCCATATACGTTCCATTTTTTCTCTTTCTTTTGCCTGATCCATGAATTGATTCTCCAGTTTGGGTGATCATAGTCATGTCTTGATCACCATCAACAACCTCATCAAGATTTTTCCTTTTTATCTCTTCAAGTTTATAGCCAAACATCTCTTCAAATTTCACATTACATCGCACAATTTTACATTGCTTATCGAGATAAACAATGCCCAGAAGAGGGTTATCCATAAGAAAAGCCAATTCGTCATATGTTGGTTTTTCGGACATCATAAGATCCTCCGAATAAAACAGTCCATTCATGTTCACATGCAGTGCTGTAGCATTGAGAAGGACGTCAAAAGCTGCCTATTTCTCCAATTCTTTCTTAACTGCGACCCAATCTTTTCCAGCAAAAATGGTTTTCTTATAT
>JABGPV010000697.1 GCA_018644785.1 Deltaproteobacteria bacterium
TCTTTGAATAGAAAGTATGCCATTGCGGTCTCCTTTTGAAAAGGTTATGTTCCAAGTCAAACTTGAAACCCAATTAAAAAATGAACTTCTTGTGATTATTCTAGTTAGTATGCTCCACTGGGAACATACCCACTTAAATAAGTATCCAATAATAACACAACTAGCTTATCGCGTCAAATTTTGGTTATTGGAAAAAATAAAAACAGGGTAAAAACCCTGCAAATTTGTGCCGGAGAGAGGACTTGAACCTCCATGGGAGTTATCCCACTTGCTCCTAAGGCAAGCGTGTATACCAATTTCACCACTCCGGCTTTATTTCTTTGGCTGCCACAATCAACAAGTTGATTGTGGCGGAGAGAGAGGGATTCGAACCCTCGGTACTCGTGAAAGTACTTCAGTTTTCAAGACTGATGCATTCGACCACTCTGCCATCTCTCCTACAAAAACAACAAAAGTAACAACAAGTGCTACCTAAGAGAATGTAACAGTTTTATTTTGTTTTGTAAATAGTTGCGACACATTAAAGCATCCTAACGGTTCTTTTTGATGTTACTGCTGGTTTGATTTTTTTGTTTAAAGATGCTTTTTGTGAAGAAGTTTTCCCTTTAAGAGTTCTTTTTCTAGGAGTATCTTTTACAAAAAACTTATCTCCTTCACTAAGATTTGTAAAATCATCAGCCTCT
>JABGPV010000698.1 GCA_018644785.1 Deltaproteobacteria bacterium
ACCATGTCCCGGTATTCATCTTTTTCGGCTATCTCGTAAGTGGCGCCGGTGGCCTCTATGCCCGCACGAAGCCGCGGGTTGTCCACCACGTTGGTGATGCGCTCGCCAAACATGTAGGCCACTGGTTTCATCTGACGCAGAGATTCAATATACTCATCTTTCGTTTTAATACCCATTTGTTATCTCCTCTTTGCTATAATCAAAAGTTAACTTATTAATAAACAGGATTCTTGAAAAATTGTCAATATTTTTTTCAGCCGACCTGGCTCTGGAGAACCGACTGAAGGGATACCCTTCTGCTTGACATTCCACGGTATTTCAATTATCTAATGGAATATTTTGGTTTTTCAGGCCAGATTTTTTTCACGGTTTCAAGCTGTCTTAAAATCATTTAACCAACTGAATCAGGGGATGTTTTATATGGAATATTCAACCAGCCCGGAAGGGGAGAAATTCAACCTTCCAACTGAAGAAGAGAACGCTCTGGAATTCGACAGATTAAAACAACTGGCCCGGGAACATCGCGACCAGGGCCAGGAAATTGTGGTGGTCATGGGTTTGGGATTTGTGGGGGCAGTCATGGCCGGCGTTGTGGCGGACTCTGTTGACCCGGAAACCGGTAAACCCAACAAATTCGTCATCGGCATGCAGCGGCCCAGCACCCGAAGCTTCTGGAAGATT
>JABGPV010000699.1 GCA_018644785.1 Deltaproteobacteria bacterium
GCAGTCAGGGACCATCGGGACTCCCTTCATAACCTACCACAATACCAAAGTTTCTGACTCGATCTGCCTGGCCTTTTTTTCGGCCGGAGACGGGGCTCATATGAAACTACTCGGGTTTCGGGTTGCGGGTTTTCTCGTTCCCATGCTCCGGCGAGGGAATGCATAAATCGAACCGCAAAGTCGCCAAGGCCGCAAAGCACTTTTTCGAATCGGAACGGACGATTCGAAAAAGGCTTTGCGCCCTTTGCGCGGTTCAAAACACAAATAACCAGATGAAGTTGCATATGAGTCCACCCTATCCTCTTAGTTTGCTTTTAAGGGCCTCCGCCAGGGGCAGGGCATCCTTGAACTTCTATTTTTTGATGAGCCGGTCCAGATCGGCAATTTCCGCGCTGAATTCAGCCGGCCATTTGAGCTCCTTGATCTTTTTCATGGCCTCCTTGCACGGTTTCGGTTTACGGGTTTTCAGATGGGGAAGTAACTCTTCCAATACGGCAGCCAGTTCAGTCGGGGTGGCTTCAGGACCGGCTTTTTCTGAATCGGCTGTTTCCTTTTCCTCACCACCCAGAACACCCAAAGCTGCTACAACATTCTTCAGCACTTCGCCAAAGGCTGAAATCTTCTCTTCATATGCACCCGTCTCGCTTTCCTTGATGGCATGCTCCACCTCCGCGGCGGCT
>JABGPV010000007.1 GCA_018644785.1 Deltaproteobacteria bacterium
ATCTCTGTTGTGATCTGATCCGTGTCATTTTCGGAGAAGAGGTAAATATTGAGGTGGGAAAAAGGCTCGGTGCTGTCATAGACTTCTCTTAAGTAGTCCTTGACAATCCCATGCAGGCCGTCATGGGTAACGGATACGGATAACAGGCAGGTCAACTTGTCCGTCGGCTGCGCAACTCCCCTTTCTTTTTCAAATGAAATGGCGTTGTCAAGCCCTCTGAGTCCATAGATGGCTTCATTGTTATCATTTGAAACGCCGATCTGAATGGGGTGATCAAACCAGTAGCGTTGCTTTTCCCCCATGACCTGCCTTAGCTTTCCGACCATCCGGGACCCATAGGGCAAAACATCCAACGAATCTGAATCCCCGGGGGTTGTCACCAGCAGATTGGACAGAAACAGCATCTGGCGCGATGGGTTGTCAATGGGCGAAGCATTGGGCTCGGTGATATGAACACGTCGATGGGTCCTGAGAGAGAGAATTTTTTCCGCCTGATCCGAAAGGCAGTCGGCCCCCTCAGGAAAGAGTACCTCCCAGATTTTTTTAAGCGACCCAACTCCCCAGGATGAATCCTGCGCCGCGCAAAAATGCCCCGCCTTTTCGAGAGCGTTTTTAAAATCATCGTCCTCATGGCACAGGTTCCGGATTTCGTCATTGATCAACGCCGCACCGTTTTTCATAAACCGCACGACATTTTGCCATTTCTCTTCCGCCTCAAAAGCATCAAGATATTCTTCCGCAACACTGTATCGTGCGTGATCACACCCTGAAAGTAGAATTAAAAAGGCCGCATTGATATTTCTCGCCACATCCTTATCCCGGCTCTGGTCCGGAATGAATTGATCACCCACATTAAATCCGGCCAAAGGAGGGTTTTTTTGCGTACCGTCCACCAGTGTGCGGATAAGGGTTGAAAGCATCTTCTCCATGAAATGTCCTATCTTAGGGCCCGCCACTTCATACCGACCGCCACATCCTTGTTTTCTTTGCACCTTGCCTATTTCTTATCCGTCATGAAGAAGCTTTGCCAACTCTGTTAAACCCAGTTCTTCAAGCACCCTTTTTTCTGCTACCCCTTCTTCATTGACCCCTCTGAACCCATAGAACTCCTTCAACATTAAATCCATATCGGGAATGCTCCCCTCCGTCGGGCCCGTATCCAAAATGGTCATCAGTCTCTTGGGTAAAACATCGTGCTCCACCCTGGCCCCGAACAGATTGGACAAACCCCGCTTTATATGCCAGATCCGCCGCCCTAATCGCATCACCTCATCAAGGGTGTAGTCAAACCCCGTAACATGATTTACCATATCCACGGCCTGGGTGGCATTCAGGATCATCGCACCCAAGTTACAAAACCCGGCACAGTGGGAAAAAAACATCCCGTAATCCTCGCAGGCAACATTCAGTTTCGCCTTACCCTCACTGCTCATTCCGGTTATTTCATCTGCCAGTTCCGGGATCTCGGGTAGATACATACCGCCTCCCTCCACCGGAAAAACGAGGCTGGCCAAATGACACGCCCCCCTGGACGAGACAGCATAGGCCAATCCATGACCGTGCGCACCCCTGGGATCATGCATGGGGGCTTCAAGACCCTTGACCGTCGTCAAGAAGTCCGGAGCGTTGCCGCCGATCCGTTCCGCCGCTTTTGCGCTCCCCTCGGACAGGATCGAGCCAATCCCCAATTTCTTCCCAATCTTTTCCACCATGGCAACAATCGCCTCTGAATTGCCCCATGTGAGGTTTAGGCCATCGGTATCTTTTTCATTTATCAGGCCGTTTTCAAAGCATTCTATGGCAAAGGCGATGGTGGATCCGCAAGAGATGGTATCCATACCGTAGCGGTTACAGATATCGTTCGCTTTGCCGATAGATTCCAGACTGGGATTCAGGCACATGGTCCCAAAGGTGGCGATGGTTTCATATTCGGGACCCGGACCTTTTGCAAATTCGAATACGCCCTCCTTCACCTCCGCCTCTCTCTTACACGCCACCCCGCAGGCATAGCATGTGCTGTTGCCGGTCAGGATCTTTTCATCGTATTCAACGGGACCCAATTCGTCAAAGAGATCCCACTCGCTCTGCTGCCAGTTCTTCATGGGGATATCACCGGATATGACGCCGATATCCATATGCGACGCTGTCCCGAAAGCACGCAATCCTTCAGTGGAAATATTCCCGTCATAAAGCTCCTTGAGCTCTGAACGGAGATCATCAAACCTGTCAGGATGTTCAACCTCCAGTTTTCCGGTTCCCCTCGCGAAAATGGCCTTGAGTTTCTTTGAACCCCATACCGCACCTAATCCGGTACGTCCCGCCACATGTCCCTTATCGTTGATGATGGATGCGAATCTCACAAGGTTTTCGCCGGCAGGGCCAATGGTAAAGACCTGGCCTGATTTTTTTGACTCTGTTTTATGGTCTGCGATCATCTCATCGGTGACCCTGTAGACGTCCCTTCCCCAGTACTTCCGGGCGTCCCTTATCTCCACCTTTGCGTCTTCGATATAGATGTAAGCAGGACTGTTGGCCGCCCCTGTAATCACAATACCGTCATAGCCCGCAAATTTCAGTTGCGCACCGAAAAAACCGCCGATGTTGCAATCGCCCCACAGTCCGGTGAGCGGAGATTTTGCACCGACAGTCCACCTGGCCACGGCATTCGTTCTCATACCGGTCAACGGTCCGGTCATCAGCACAAAGGGATTGTCCGCGGAAAGAGGGTCGAAGTCTGACTTCCCCTTTATGAGGTCGAGATAGATCTTGGTCCCAAACCCCAATCCGCCCATATATTCCCTGGCGAATTCCAAATCCAAGGGCCTCGTTTCAATATTCCCGGATGTCAGATCGACATAAAGTATACTTCCTGCGTAACCGCCCATATGGAATACCTCCTGAACCTCTGACCTCTAATAAATATTATACTCCCCATAGCCGTTGTCGTCGAGATATTTGGGATACATGGCATAGGAGGGTTTTATTGCGGGCAAGAGTTTCAATATTTTTGGAATCGGTCCCTTTGCCACCATCTGTTTCCGGGTCAGGGCAGCCATTAAGTTTACCTTGCCGAACCAGAACTTGTGGGCGATGTCCGAGCTCATGGACATATCAACGATAGCCTTGGTATCGGTGTCTCCGGGCGTTACTTCAAGCCTGTCTCCTGAGCAGTCAATCAACAAAACGACGTCCGGATCGCTGTAACTAAATCTGATAATTAATTTTGAAGCAAGCAATTTATCAGCAATGGCCGGTGTTTCAGCGAGCAACTCGAAAAAACCACCCAGCATTTTTTCAAACTTATCAGCGTTTTCAAAAAGTCCCATCCTTTCCTCCCGTTCCTGTAAATAGTGTTTAATATGCGTTCTTAAGATGAACCAATATCTCCTCGGCAATTACTTCTCGCGGATTGTAAAAGCTGGTACCATCCATAACCGCTGCCTCGGCAATTTCCGGCAACCGTTCCTCGGGAACCCCCACCTCTCTCAGCCTTAAGGGTAAAGCGCCCATCTCATTCAGCTTTCCGGTCAGTTTCCTCACTGATTCGATGGCCTTCCTGGCCCGATCATCAGGTGATAGACCGGACACCTCCTCACCCATGACAGGCGCGAGCCTGGCCAGTTTTTCCGTGATCTCCTCAAAATTGTACTCCAGGCCGTGGGGCAGGAGTATCCCGTTGGCAATTCCGTGCGGTACCCGGCAGAGACCGCCTACCGCATGGGCCATGCCGTGCACGCATCCCACCATGGAATGGGAAAAGGCAATTCCGGCCATGGATGATGCGACCAGTAAACTCCCTCGAGCTTCGATGTCGCTTCCATTCCGGGTGGCATTCACAATGCTTCCGCAGATGAGTTCAATGGCACTGGATGCCAGGGCATCGGAGACGGGCGACCATTGCAGACCCACATAGGCCTCCACCGCGTGGGTCATCGCGTCCATGGCTGTCGATGCCGTCAGCCCCGGTGTCATTGAAGTCGTCATCTCAGGATCCAGGACAGCCAGATCGGGGAGGAGGAATTTATCGGTAAACGCCATCTTCACACTATTTTCCTCATCATAGATAACCGCCACCATGGTGACCTCACTACCGGTGCCGGCAGTGGTGGGTATTGCAACCAAAGGATTCAGCGGTTTTGTCAGGGTCTGGGCGCCGGAGTGGTCCTCTACAAGATCGCCCCCTTCAGAGATCAAGATGTTGGCGGCCTTGGCGGTATCAATCACGCTTCCCCCGCCTAAGGCAATCAAGCCTTCAGCGCCGGAGACCTTAGCCTGTTGGGCACATGCATTGACCGCCTTCACTTCAGAATTAGGCGGCACATCCAAAAATACCCCTGTAACCTGGATACCCGTGGTTTCAAGCCCGTCCACAACCCTTTTCACCAGACCGAGATCATGGATGACCTTATCGGATACCACGAAGTATTTCGATACCCCCAAAAGGTCAAGCTCGGCCTTAAAGTCCGCCGCAATGCCAGGGCTGTACACCACCTTGGTCGGATTGTAAAACTCGAAGAATTCCGGAACCATAGCAGTCCTCCTTGTGTGAAATCATTAAAAAACGAATTTTGATGAAATTTATTATCATCTGTGGTGTGCTGCATCAGCAACTTGAAGATCTTTTTTAAACCATCACCAATCGTATTCAGGTCTTCCAAAATCTTCCTGCCAGTTTGGCGGTCCCCCATACTCCTTGGCACGCCACTTGGATTTGTCAACACATGCTGAAAAGCTCATGGTCGCCAACAGAAACAACAGCCCGACTCCCAGGTTTATGATCCTACGTTTCATCCCCACCTCCAAGATCCATTTATTCAATCCCAATTTCAAATTTCAAATACCTTTCGTCACCCTTTCCGGATCAAATCACGGTTCAAAGGCGTTCCCTCCCAGGCATGGATTAAAACCATCATGGCATCATCCACATCCAGCTCCTCCGGGTTGTAAAATATTGAACCGTCACCCATGGCCTTAATTGCGATGTCTTTAAGTTTATCCCGGGAAACCATGGCATTTCCCTCCGGGTCCGTGACTTCCTTGAAACATCGGGCGTGTTTCCCTTTCGTTAAATGAAACAGCCGATCATTCCAATCACGAATCAATGAAATGACCTTTTCAGCGCGCCGATGCTTCGGTGTTCCGGCATATATCTGCTCTCCTCCCAACGGCAGCAGCATCTCCGAGGTAAACTGAGCATTCTTGTGCAGGTTGTACTCCAGGCCGTAGGGAAGCAGTATGGCCATGCACATGCCGTGGGGCACACGACAAACCGCCCCCACCGAATGGCCCAGGGTATGGACCATACCCACCATGGCGTTTGAAAATGCAACACCTGCCAGGTTGGCGGCCACCGCCAGGGAGAGGCGCCCCCCCTTGTCATCGGGCCGATCCATCACTTTGAACAGATTGTCTCGCATCAATTCCATGGCAGCCCTGGCAAAGGCATCGCTCAGCGGGTTTTTGGCCAGACAGGTATACGCCTCCACAGCGTGTGACAGGGCATCCATGGCCGTGGCGCTGGTGATGGCCGGCGGCAGGCTCAGGGTCATTCGAGAATCCAGGAGCGCTACATCGGGCAGCAGGAAATAACTGTTAAAGAGCATTTTCCTTTCTTTTTCATGGTCGGCAATCACTGCCACCAGCGTCGCTTCAGAACCGGTACCCGCTGTGGTGGGGATGGCGATCAGGGGTTTCAAGGGCCGCTTCAGGGCACCGGTGCCGGTAAATGCCATTAAATCGGAGGCGTTTTCCGAAACCACGATGTTGACGCCTTTTGCCGTATCCAGAACCGAACCGCCGCCCACGGCAATGATGGCGTCACACCCTTTTTCACGGTAGACGCCGGCAAGGCGGTTGACCACGGTCAAATCCGAATCCGGCGGCACGTCGGTTTCAACGGATCCGCCCGATCTTAAACAGGGCACCCGGTCTTTCATTGCGGATGTCACCACATCAATAAGCCCCGCTTCAAAAACCCCTTTGTCCGTAATAATCAGGGGCAATCGAGCCCCGAGATCCCCGAGTATCTCCGGGATCTGCTCCAGAACATCATGTCCCGAAATGGTTTTTACCCTGCAACAGAATTCATAATAGGCCGGTAAGTCCATTTTTTCTCAATCCTTTTCCCGTGTGGTGCAGGCCCACTCCGCCAAAGTAGCGAAGCTACGACGGCCGGGTCCGTTAATTCAAATCAATGGGATCCCCTGTGAGGGCGCGTTCAAGAATCATCAAACAACCTTCCCCATTGACGTCGTTTGACGTACAATCCGCCAGCGAAGCAGCCATGGGTTTGAGCTGATCTTTTTTGATGCCCACATCTTCGAGGGTCATGGGAAGCTTCTTTTGGGTAGATTCATAAAGCTCAAACTGAAGCTCCTGAATCAAGGTCAGCACTTTCCCTATCCTGAGTTCACTGGAAGTGATCGCAAAGGTCTCGGGACCGGCCATGGGAAGCAGAAGAGAATCCACAAAAAAATCATCACGGGTTGACAGGTGATCCAACACATACGGCAGCAGGATGCCCATGCAAAGCCCATGGGGACAAGTGGCTTTCTGACCGACGGCCAATGCCAAAAGATGGGTCAGCCCAGGCTTTACATTGGAGAAAACGCATCCGGCCATGGTTTCCGCAGCAGCGACTGCGGACCGGGCAGCCTTCCATTGCCGGCCACCACCGATCGCATCAGCCAGATGGTGCACGATCATCTGGATGGCCGTATGGGCATAAGCATCCACAAAGGGGTTCTTTCCCGGCCCCACAAACCCTTCCACCGCATGGGCCAGGGCCGACATGGCGCCGGACAAGGCCTTTAAAGGGTCTTCCGGAACAAATACCTCAGAATCCACCACCACAACATGGGGCATGAGAAACTGCGATGAAAAGGCCAGGTCATCCACAAAAGCCATGGAAGTCGTTTCATATCCATCACCCGATGAAGCGGGAATGGTCATGTAGGGTTTAAGACGCTCTATGGTCCGATCCCCTTTCGCCGTAAAGGGCACAAGGTCCCGGGTATTTTCCGTCACCGCCAGGTTAAGGATTTTGGCCGTATGCATGACCGAGCCGCTTCCCAGCGCAATAATGGCGTCAAAACCGCCGTCTTGAAACAGTTCAGCGAGGCGCAGGACGGTTTCCAGGCGTGCATGCTCCCCAACATCATCGTAAATCCCAAGGGGCACACCGGAACCCCTCAATCCATCAATGACCCTTGGGATTGCCGTCTTTTTCCCCAGAACCTTTGTGGTGATCAACAAAGGCCTTTCAGCGCCCATGGCGGCCAGTTCAAACGGTATGTGGGCCAGGGCCTCTCGGCCCGCATTTATTTTCACCGGGCTTAGAAATGTATTGTTTTCAGGTTCGACCATATCTCATGCTCCTGATAACCCGGGCAGACACGCAGGTCTGCCCCTACGGGTTTGAACCATTCAGGGCAACCGCCGGGCCGCAACCCTGTAAAATCTTGAGACCTAAAACCCCAGAATCACGCGAACATAAACCAACCATCGACCCAGGTGTTTTCTTAAAGGCGGCCAGGCAGGATACCGTTTAACAGCGAGCCCCGCCACTATTTTCGGTAGCAGTAACACTTCCACCATGTCCAGGATGCGCACCACCGTGCATGCCAGTGGCACGTCGCCTTCCATCACCAGGCGGTCCCTGGCAACAGCCATGGCGGTGGATTCCTGGAAGGTAAACAGAAGAATCGCCCCTTCCAGGTGCTTAATCTTGATGTTCAAATCCAGGGGTTTGCCTCCCGGTTTTGACCCCACATATTTGACCCGTCCGGCGGCGGTTTTTTCCATGACCATGGCAGGTCCCCCGGGCGCCACTCCCAGGGAAAATCGAAATCCCGCGGGAATGGTTTCAAACTCCTTTTTGACCCCTTTATCGACTTTTGCCGCCGCCTGCATGGCCCGCCCCACGAACCATAACATAATGGACAGGTATAAACGCTTCATCCGTTTTCCTTTGGGGACGATGAACCTGAAATCCTTGCGGCCCTCAAGGGAACGCTCCGGATCTTTTTCTTCAATTCCCAGCTTGTGCAGCGTCTTGGCAGAGGGGATACCCTGATGATCATAACCGCGTAGATCATAATAATCATCCAGCATATCATAAAGGGGCACCGTATGCTGTACGTCGTCGCAGGTTCGACCCTCCTTCAAGAACCGTCCGGGCAGTGTATCGTCCCTTCTTCGAATGCCTTCACGGGTATTCATGAGCCGCTCCAGGATGTGAGCACGACGGCCTGCCTTGAGCATTTCCCACTGGCATATGCGGATGCCCGTCACAGCGCTATACAGCTTGGAAAAAATCGACACGTCCATGAGCATAATGGCCACCGCCGGAAGGTACTGCATGGTCAATCCCAACATGAATTTCGGTGTGTACTTTACGATGGGGGGCTCCAGCACATAGGCATAAGACGTGAACTGGCAAGTCTGAAGGGAGTTGATGGCGGAATAAAGATTTTCGAAAAAATAGACAAACCTCGCCTTGGCCCGTGTGGTATAGGGATTCAGCAATCCAAAAAGCACTTCCAGACCGGTGGGATAAGCCGACAGGTGGCAGGCACCACGATTAGCAACAGCGTAGCTCAACCCCTGACCCCAGGACCCTCTGGGATCATAGGCGGCCATCTCCAACCCCTTGACTTGCACCGCAAACTCCCGACCCCCGTATTTTTCGCTCAACCATCGGGTGCCCCTGGCCATTTCCTGCCCGAAATCCTTCCCATGGGCCATGTCGAAAATGGCTTCGGTAATCCCTTCCGGAGACCCAAGGCGTAAGGGTGTATTCAGGAGCCCTTTCTCTCCGGCCTCCATGACCCACCCCAGAACGGCTCCCGTGGAGATGGTATCCATGCCCAGGCGCCCGCAGAGGTCATTCCATTCCACGATTCGATCCGGGTCATATATTCCCAGGTTAGGTCCCAACAGGCCCACTGTTTCGTATTCGGGAACCGCATGAACGCTCCCATCCTCGAGAGTCCCTTTGTGTCCGCAAAGGATGGTGCAGGGTTTACAGGTGTGGTGACGGGTTTGATAGCGCTCCTGCATGGCTTTTCCCGAAACCTTTTCCGCTGACTCATGGCGCCCCCCTCGGAAATTGTTCACCGGAAGAAGGCCCGCGCTGTTGCACCAGTCCACATTGGAACTGGTGCCGAATTTTCGGTATGTAGCGGACGGGCTGTTTCGGTTGATATAGGCCGTCGCCTTATTCTTGACTTTTTCGAATCGATCCGGGTTCTGGGGTACAATTTTGAATGTCCCGCCTTTGGCAACAATGGCCTTCAGGTTCTTGGAACCCATAACCGCCCCCATGCCGCCACGCCCCAGAAATCGGTCTCCGGAGCGGATATTGGCAATGGGCACCCGGTTTTCCCCGGCGGGCCCGATGGCCAGAATGCCGGATTTCTTATCACTTTGAAGTGACTCCTGAACCTTTTCCGCATCCATACCCCAGATGGGAGATGCATCTTCAAAATTTACATCCTGCTCATCGATGATGAGATACAACGGATTTTCCGACCGACCGGTCACCAGAAGCCCATCGAAGCCCGCGGTCTTTAATGCCATGCCGAAAGGACCGCCGCATGAAGAAGCCAGCATGATCCCGGTGAGCGGGGATTTTGTCAAAGCCGCAAAACGTCCGGAGCAGGGGGCTCCGGTCCCCATGAAAACCCCCATCATGAAGGCCAGATAGTTGTCTTCACCCAACGGGTCAATGCCGGGGGTTAACCGGTCGTAGAGGAGTTTCAGCCCAAGACCCTTGCCACCCAGGTACATCTTTCGGTCCTTTTCATGAATCTTAATCTCCTTCACATCCTTTTGCGTGAGGTTAACCTCAAGAATCCGATTGCTCGTTCCAATAATTTCCATTCTTCAGTACTCCGGCGGTTGGCCGACTCCGCCAAAGTAGCGAATGCTACAACGACCGGGCGGCCGGATCGGCAAAACAGCTTTAATCTTCTTTTTCCTTTTTCTCAAGAGTGCTCTTAATTTCCAGCGTGGTGCCATCCCTGAAAACCGTGAAACTCAGTTGAACGCCGGGACTCAGGGAAAGCAGTTCCCGCCTCAGCATGAGAAAACGCCCCACGGGATGGCCGTTCAACGCTATAATAATATCATCGGGTTTCATGCCCGCCTTTTCCGCGGGGCTGTCCTTCGCCACCACTACCACCAGAACACCGCCCTCATGGGGATATTTCAGTTCAAAAGCCTTGTTCGGCATGAGCGGAACCGCCTGAACCCCCAGCCAACCCCTTTCCGTCTTGCCCAGAACCAGCATGGGCATCACTTTTTTCACCGCATTGATGGGTATGGCAAACCCGATGGATTGTGCTTTGCTGATCATCGCCGTGTTGACGCCCACCACTTCACCGTGAAGATTCACCAACGGTCCACCGCTGCTTCCGGGATTGATGGCCGAATCCGTCTGGATAAAATCCACCAGGTTTTCACTCAGACCGGGAGAGATCCGTTCCGTTGCACTGACAATCCCCGATGTCACCGAGTGCCTCAACCCCAAAGGGTTCCCGATGGCCAGTACCATCTCGCCGATACGCAAACTGTCCGAATTGCCCAGAGGGAGGACCGTCAGCAGGTGATCGGGTTGGATGCGAATGAGCGCCGTATCGGTAATGCGATCGGCACCCACGATCTTGGCGGCATATTCCTTTCTTCCTTCGGAGAGGACCACGCGAATATCCGTGGCATTGTGAATAACATGGGCGTTTGTGAGAATATACCCCTGTTCATTGATAATAAACCCGGAGCCCAGGCTGAATCCTTCGCTATTGTAGGGGATGGGAACTTTAAAAGGTATAATGTCGAACAGATAGGAAAGAAGCGGGATTCGGACAATATCATTGGGTGAAATACCGACCCGGGCTTCCTTTTCTTCCAGGTTTCGGGTGTAGATATTAACGACGCCCCCTTTGACCCTTTCCGCAACATCCGCAAAGGTGTTGTTATGAATAACCACATTATCCCGTTCCTCAGATATTTCCCGTTCAACCCACATCTGTTTCAGGTCTATATCTTCAAAAGAGAGTTCCTCAAAACTTTTATCGAAAATAGGGTCGTCTTCGCTCACTAAAACCGCATTCATTCCCCTGGGGGAAGGTGCAACGGTGCAACCCCAGAGCGTCTGCGCCACCATCAACAAGACCACAAACCAACATCCATATTCGCGCAATCGCCACATCATAAGAACCGGTCACCCACATGGATGCAAAAAATGTCTTTCAAGCTTTCTGGCAGAGCCGATGGCGACCCTTTTACCGCTACGAAATCCGCTCGCATCCCTTTTTTTATCAGCCCTTTCCGGTCAAGACCCATTAGGCTTGCATTGTTAAAAGAAGCGCATTTGATCGCCTCTTCAATGGAGAACCCGGCATCCAGCAAAAGTTGCAATTCCTCAATCAAAGCACTGCCGTGGTGGACTCCCATACTGCCCGAATCCGTTCCAAGGGCAATGGGCACCCCCAGCCTTCTTGCTGCACCCATCTGTGCCAATTGGTGTTCCAGGTTCCTTAACGCCATAAGGCGCTCTTTTTCTCTTCCCCGAGCATGTTCTGCAAAGGCTTTCATGGTACCGGCCGTGGGAACCCAAAAAACCTGCCTGTCCGCCATATATAAGAGGTTTTTCATTCCCATAAAAAAGCCGTGCTCAATAGAGCTGCATCCCGCTTCAAGGGCGATTTGAACCGGCACGACCCCATTGGCATGCACCATGGTTTTGAGCCCCAGAGCGGAGGCCGCTTCAACCCCTTCCCTCAAAGCCTTCAACGGGAACTGGGGTCTGGATTCCTCTCCAAAACATCGAAGGCTGTTCAAACCGGATTGAATGATCTTGACGTGATCAATGCCATGACTCTCCCGCATAACCCCTGCTGCCAATGTGCCTCTTTTAAGGGCGCGCCCTACGAAGCTACCATACCTTCCCAGTTTATACCATGCCTTTCCTGCCACATGCAGACAAATGGAAGATTCTTTTCCTTCCAGAAAGCTGTTCTTATAGCGCTGTGTATAACCCTTCTTGTCGCCCCCGTCCCTCACCGCCAAAACGCCATGAGCGATCAATTGTTTCAAATGAACGGAAATGGTCTCCCGAACTTGCTTAAATCGCTCATTCAGCTGTTGTTTTCGCCGATCCTGATCAGCGGTGCCGGACATGATCAGGTGTACATGGGCATCTGCCAGAGTGGGCAGGAGCGTACATCCGGATAGATCCGAAAAAGCGGAGGGCGGCATCTTACCCGAGGAAAAAGGCTGGATTTCCTGAAAAAATCCGTCTTTAATCCTTATGAGAACGTTTTGTTGTGCCCGAACGCTGCTCCCATCAATCATCCATCCTGCCCGAATCAGTTTTTCGCTGAACATTTATTTTACCATTCCCTCCTTTCAGACGCTCTTTTTCGACCACAGATCAGCATCAAGGTCAAGCACAAAGCCGTGAAATGGCCAAAACTCTCTTGGAAAACACTCGTATTTGTGTTATAAAATATAGTTCTTTATCTCATTTGAGGCCAGGTATGATAGACGACCCTAACAAACATCACCTTTCCACGGAAGACAGGGAGATTATCCTTGTGGGCACGGCCCATGTGTCCACAGAAAGCGCGGACTTGGTAGAACGTGTGATTGAAGAAGAAAAGCCGGATACGGTGGCAGTGGAACTCTGCCAGTCCAGATACCAGGCCATGACCGATAAGAACCGGTGGCAGGAAACGGATTTGATCAAGGTGATCAAAGAAAAAAAGGCGTTTTTACTCCTGTCCAATCTCATGTTGGCCTCTTTCCAGAAAAGAATCGGGAAAAAACTGGGCATCAAGCCGGGTGAGGAGATGCTTCGCGCCGTCAATACGGCTAAGAAGATGGAAGCCGACATTCACCTGGCCGACCGGGATGTTCGAACCACCCTTTCCAGAACGTGGCGGCTTATGGGATTCTGGACGAAATTCAAACTCCTGCTCCAACTCATCACCTCCATGGGAGATGTGGAGGATATCGAAAAAGAGGATATCGAAAAACTGAAAGAGCAGGATGTCCTTGAAACCCTGCTGAGTGAACTGGGGAAAACCCTGCCGGATTTACAGCGGGTCCTCATCGATGAAAGGGATCAATACCTGGCACATAAAATCAGGACCGCTCCGGGGAAGAAAATCGTTGCCGTGGTCGGCGCCGGCCATGTTCCGGGTATCAAAAAATACTGGGAAGAACCCGTGGACATCGCTGCCCTTGAAATCATCCCGCCAAAGGGGAAATGGGGCGGATTTCTCAAATGGGGCATCCCTACGCTGGTCATTTTGTTGATCATTCTCGGTTTCTATATGGCGGGCGCCAGTGCAGGTGCTGATATGATCAAATGGTGGGTTCTGGCCAATGCGGTCCTGGCAGGCCTTGGCGCAGCCGTAGCCCTGGCGCACCCCCTCACGATACTCGCCGCCATCATTGCATCCCCCATCACCTCGCTGAATCCCATGATTGCTGCGGGTTGGGTGGCCGGACTGGTGCAGGTCTTTCTCGTTAAACCGAAAGTGAAGGACTTTCAACGGCTGCCGGAAGACATTGTTTCCGTAAAAGGATTCTGGAAAAACAAGATCACCCGGATTCTGCTCATTGTGGTATTGACCAACCTGGGAAGTTCTCTCGGCGCGTTCGTGGCCATTCCTCTGATGGCAAAGGTGTTTTAAACGCTGTAATACTCCCGATACCAGGCAATAAAGGCCCTGATGCCCTCTTTAAGAGGGGTTTTCGGGGAGAACCCAAGCTTTTCTCTGGATTTCCTAATGTCAGCGGATGTTTCGGCCACATCACCCGGCTGCATGGGGAGCATGTTTTTTTCCGCTTTCCGCCCCAGTTCCGACTCAATGGCCTGAATAAAGTCCATTAATGTTGTGGAATCGGAATTGCCCAGGTTGAAGATCTCGTAGGGTGCCGGTTGTTCGATGGCGCTCACCGTACCGGCCACGATGTCGTCAATATACGTGAAGTCCCGCCGCATGTCGCCATAATTAAAAACGTTGATGGGACGATCGTGAAGGATCGCATCCGTAAAAAGAAAAAGGGCCATGTCCGGTCGGCCCCACGGGCCATATACCGTAAAAAACCTGAGCCCCGTGCAGGGGATGTCATAGAGGTGACTGTAGGCATGGGCCATGAGTTCATTGGCTTTTTTTGTTGCCGCATAAAGACTGATGGGATTATCGACCCGGTCTTCCACGCTGTAGGGGTTGTTTTTGTTTTTTCCATATACGGAGGATGACGAAGCGTAAACAAAATTCTCCACCCGGAACTTCCGGGCCATTTCAAGCAGGTTCAGGAAACCTTCAATATTGCTTTTCTGGTAGGAAAACGGATCTTTCAGGGAATGCCTGACCCCGGCCTGGGCTGCCAGATTACAAATTCGGGTGATTTGATGCTCCCCAAACACCTGCTGCAGGGTTGGAAGATCCTGGATATCCCCTTTGATGAATCGGAAATTCTCATGGGGATTCAACAAATCGAGCCGTGCCTTTTTGAGCCCCACGTCATAGTAGGGGTTCAGGTTGTCGATCCCCACCACGTTATAACCCATATCCAGCAGTTTTCCGGAGAGATGAAATCCGATAAACCCGGCTGACCCCGTTACGAGAATCGTCTGATCTGCAAATGCCATTCCTGTCTTTTCTCCCATCCGGCCGCCCGGCCGTCGTAGCATTCGCTACTTTGGCGGAGTCGGCTGAGTTCAGATTTTTTCATATCCTTAGTGCAAATGGCTTAAGAAGTAAAGCCCTTCAACCCCGAATTGATTTTATCGTCGTCGCCGTAGGGGCAACCCCCTGTGGTTGCCCTGTGTCAGGTGTTTTGGACGACATCATCAGGGCAGGAACAGGGGCCTGCCCCTACAATTACAATTTTATGTGAGCAAAAAAAAGCGCCCGGGGAAAAAACTCATTTCCCCGAGCGCAGTCTTATCACATTAAAAATGGTTGAGCGTTACAGCGTGGAGCGAGCTGATTACATCATGCCGCCCATGCCGCCCATGCCGCCCATGCCGCCGCCCATACCGCCGGGAGGCATCGCGGGCATATCGGAAGAACCACCCTTTTCCGGCGCCTCGGCAATCATGGCCTCGGTGGTCAGAAGCAGAGATGAAACCGACGTGGCGTTTTGCAGGGCAAATCGGGTGACCTTTGTGGGATCGATGATCCCGGCTTCCATCAGGTCTTCATATACGCCCGTCTCCGCATTGTAGCCAAAGGCGCCGCTCCCGTTTTTCACCTTATCCACAACCACGGAACCCTCTGCGCCAGCGTTTTCCACGATCTGGCGGATGGGTTCTTCAAGGGCTCTCATGACCAGGTTAACACCGGACTGCTCTTCACCATCCAGCTTAAGCGCCTCAAGTGCGGGAACCGTTCGAACCAAGGCCACGCCGCCACCTGCTACGATGCCTTCTTCAACAGCGGCTCTAGTGGCGTTCAGGGCATCTTCCACCCTGGCCTTTTTCTCTTTCATTTCAATCTCGGTGGCTGCGCCCACGTTGATCACGGCCACGCCGCCGATGAGTTTGGCCAGTCTTTCCTGAAGTTTCTCGCGATCATAGTCGGAGGTGGTCTCATCGATCTGAGCACGAATCTGCTTGACCCGGCCTTCCAGATCAGCTCTCTCGCCGCCGCCATCAACGATGGTGGTATTGTCTTTGTCGATGGTGATGGTCTTGGCAGTACCCAGGTCATTCAGAGTAAGGTTTTCAAGTTTCAACCCCAAGTCTTCTGAAATCACGCGACCGCCCGTCAAAGTGGCGATATCTTCCAGCATGGCCTTTCTTCGGTCTCCAAAGCCCGGGGCTTTGACGGCCGCTACCTGCAGGGTTCCCCTCAGTCGGTTCACCACCAGGGTGGCAAGGGCTTCGCCTTCAACGTCTTCGGCAAGGATCAGAAGGGGTTTTCCCATTTTGGCAACCTGCTCGAGGATGGGGACCAGGTCTTTCATGGAGCTGATCTTTTTCTCGTTCAGCAGAATGTATGGCTCAGCCAGGTTGACTTCCATTTTTTCAGCGTCGGTCACAAAGTAGGGGGAGAGGTATCCACGATCAAACTGCATCCCTTCAACCACCTCAAGCGAAGTATCCATGCTCTTGGCTTCTTCGACGGTGATCACACCCTCTTTACCCACCTTGTTCATGGCCTCGGCAATGATATTTCCGATGGTGCTGTCGCTGTTGGCGGAAATGGTGCCCACCTGAGCGATCTCAGCCTGGTCCTTGGTGGCTTTGGAAAGTTTCTTAAGCTCATCCACAGCAACCACGGTGGCCTTTTCGATGCCGCGCTTAAGGGCCATGGGATTAACGCCGGCAGCCACCAGCTTTGCACCTTCACGGTACATGGCCTGGGCCAGAACCGTGGCGGTGGTGGTTCCGTCACCGGCCACGTCCGATGTTTTGGATGCCACTTCCTTCACCATCTGGGCGCCCATATTTTCAAATTTGTCTTCCAGTTCGATTTCTTTAGCAACCGTAACACCGTCCTTGGTAATGGTGGGGGCACCAAAAGATTTGTCTAAAATAACGTTGCGGCCTTTGGGTCCCAGGGTTACTTTAACGGCATTGGCAAGGGTATCCACGCCGGTCAGAATCGCTTCCCTTGCTTTCATGCTATACTTGATCTCTTTTGCCATCTGTATTTTTCTCCTTGATAATTTTTTATGAAAGTTTCTGTTATTACGCCAATAGAGTTAGGTTTTCCTAAAAACGCCTATTCTACGATGGCAATGATATCGTCTTCTCTCATGATCAGATGCTCTTCACCGTCGATCTGGATTTCTGTCCCGGCATACTTTCCGAACAGGACTTTATCGCCGGCTTTCACTGCCAAAGCGATTTTCTTTCCATCATCTCCCACTTTTCCTTCACCAACAGCCAAGATCTCCCCTTCAACGGGTTTTTCTTTGGCCGTATCAGGAATAATAATGCCACCCTTGGTTTTTTCTTCTTCCTCGACTCTCTTTACAATAACACGGTCATGCAACGGTTTTACTTTCATTTCTCTTCTCTCCTCTCAAATAGTGTTTTTCTGAACAAACGCCATATGGTTCACCAAAAAACTTTAACATCATCAGACCTTTAAGATTGCAATAAAAAATGGAGCCCTGCGTGAAAGTCTCAATGAACAAAAAATTAATATCGACCCTAGGAATGTCAAGGGCAATGATCAAAAAACATAAGGGGGCAAATAGTGAAAGGGCGATAAAGGGTCGGTTCAGGCGCTGTGCAACCGCCACCTCAAGGTTTCACGGATACCCGCGTTCAACTCAACTTTCGGTTTCCAGCACAAGGTGTCAGCCGCCTTTTGGACGATAAGGCAACTTTTTTCCAAATCCCCGGGCCGAGCCAGCTGTTTTTTCATTTCAAATATTTCTTCCGAAACAACCCTTCCAGTCTCTTTTATGGCATCAAGAATTTTTTCATAAAGATCGCCGGTTTTCGTCCCTTGCCCTGTACCGATGTTGAAAAAATCACCACTTCCCCGGTTCAACGCGGCAAGATTGGCGCTGACCACGTCGCTCACAAAGCAATAATCCCTCACCATTCCTTTTTCATCATCCGGAAAATGATTCAGCATGGATCGGGTCCCCTCAATCAGGTTATTCATAAAAATTGCCACAACGCCCGCCTCGCCATGGGGGATCTGACGGGGGCCATAAACATTGGCGTACCGGAGGGTGGTATAATCCAGTCCATATTGGTGGCGGTAATATGCCAAATAGTGTTCCGAGCAGTACTTTGTGATAGCATAAGGGGAAAGCGGCTTTGGAATGTAGGATTCGGATGTGGGGTATTCGTCGGCCTCCCCGTATATGGCACCACCCGAAGAAATAAAGATAACCTTTTTGACACCCGATTTTACCGCCGCTTCCAGAAGATTCAAGAATCCCCTGATGTTCACATCTGCGTCAAACCCGGGGTCGGAAACCGAAGCCGGAACACTCATCTGCGCCGCATGATGGTTTAAAATATCGGGTTGCTCCTCTAATATGACCCGTGCGGCATCGGGTGAACGGATGTCCAGTTCATAGAATCGCGCTTGTGGGTTGACGTTTGCCCGCTTTCCGGTGTAAAGATTGTCCAGGATCAAAACCTCGTGCCCGGCTTCAATGTACCCGTCCACCACATTGGAACCGATAAATCCCGCACCGCCGGTAACCAGAATTTTCATTTTAGATCCTCCTGCTTCCCAAATGGGGTTGCATGTTCCGGCTAATTATTGATAAATCGCCTGAAAGATGACGGGCAGGTTAACAAGGCAAAAAGCGAGGGTCAAGCAATTATCAACAGCCCGGATACCGGGCCCATCGTCACATGGCGAGAAAAAGGCGAAAAACATGAGCCAGCATTACAATAATATTCTCAGTAAAATCGGCAACACCCCCCTCGTTACCGTTACCCGGCTCACATCCGGCACTGATGTGGAAATCCTGGCCAAACTGGAGGGTTTCAACCCCGGCGGGTCAGTCAAGGACCGGCCGGCCTTAAAAATGGTCGAAGAGGCAGAAAAATCGGGGGCGTTAAATGAAAGCAAGACCATTTTAGAGGCAACCAGCGGCAACACGGGGATCGGTCTCGCCCTGGTGGCCGCTGTCAAGGGCTACGACATTTTATTAACCATGTCTGAAGCCGTCAGTGAAGAACGGGTCAAAATCCTTGCGGCCCTGGGGGCGGAAATAGAGTTCACCCCGGCGCACCTGGGAACCGATGGCGCCATTGAACATGTCTACAACCTGGCCCGTGAAAATCCTGAAAAATTCTGGCTGGCCGATCAATTCAACAACGACGCCAACTGGAAGGCCCATTATGAGAGCACCGCCATGGAGATATGGGAACAGACGGATGGGCAGGTTAACGCAATTGTTGCCACCATGGGAACCACCGGCACCCTGATGGGCATTTCCAGGCGGTTCAAGGAATTGGATCCTTCTGTTCAGATTATCGGCGTGGAACCCTATCTGGGGCACAAGATCCAGGGGCTCAAAAACATGAAGGAATCCTACCAGCCGGGGATATTTGAAAGAGAGAGAGCAGACCAGGTCATCAACATTGAGGACGAAGAAGCCTTTGAAGTCTCTCGAATGCTGGCCAGGAAAGAAGGGATTTTTGTCGGCATGAGTTCCGGCGCCGCCATGTCGGTAGCATTAAAGGTGGCTGGTAAGATGAAACGGGGCCGTATTGTGGTTATTCTGGCCGACGGCGGCGAGAGATATCTCAGCACGCCCCTATTCATGGCCAAAAAGAAGTCAGGGCTTCGCGTATACAACACCATGACCCGCAGAAAAGAGGATTTTGTTCCCGTTAAAGAGAACCTTGTCACCCTTTATTCCTGCGGGCCCACCCTCTGCCAGGTCATTGATCTCGTGCAATGCCGACGTCTGCTTTTTTCCGATTTGATCAGCCGTTACATGACCTACAAAGGGTATGAAGTGACCCACATCATGAATGTGACGGACTTGGACGACCGCACCATTGAAGGCGCTCAACGGGCCGGTGTTTCTCTGAAAGAGTTTACCGATATGTTTTACAATTCTTTCATGACAGACCTCGACAGCCTCAACATCATCAGGGCCTCCCAGTACCCTCGGCCCAGCGAACATGTGGATGATATGATCGAACTGACCCAGACCCTTCTGGAAAAGGGGTACGCCTATGAGAAGCTGCGTTCCATATATTTTGATATCTCCAGGTTCAAGGATTATGGGAAACTCTCCAATGTTGATCTGGATAAAATCAAAATCGGTAAAACAGTTGATCTGGATCAATATGAGAAAGAAAACCCCAAGGATTTTACCCTGCTCAAAAGATCTACCCTCAGCGAATTGAAAACCGGCCTTTTCTTTAAAACAAAATGGGGAAATATACGCCCGGGATGGCATCTTGAGTGCGCTGCCATTGCGCTGAAAACCCTGGGACCCACCCATGACATCCACACCAGCGGCGTGGCCCTGGCATTTCCCCATCACGAAAATGCCATCGCCATCAGCCAAGCCGCAACGGACAGGCCGCTTTCCAATTACTGGCTTCACAATGAACCGGTGATGTTCAATAGCGCCGGTGCATCCGATGATGCCAATCTGACCTTGAGAGATATCCTGGCAAAAGGATCCACGGGAAGGGAAATTCGATACTGGTTGCTCAGTCGTCATTATCGGAAACCGATCTTCTTTTCCCAAACCAAGCTTGCGGCCGTCAGGAACACCATCGCCCATCTTGACAAATTTGTTCAAAAAATATATTTCGCAAAATCGGCTCCTGTGAACCCTGATTTCGACCAGACCATTTATGCCCTTAAACAAGGCTTTGCGGCGGCCATGGACGATGATTTCAATGTGGCTGCAGGCCTGGCCGCCCTTTTTCGTTTTACCCGCCAAATCAATCAACGGATGGACCCAAAGGGCCTTTCGGTTTCAGATCGGGAAATGATATTGGCGGCTCTCGGGCGAATTAATTCAGTCTTGGGAATTATGAATCTTAAACCTCCCGACGCCGTCCCCGAAGTGGAAACACTCGTTGAGCAAAGGGAATTGGCAAGAAGCCGAAAAGATTGGTCCACAGCTGACGAATTGAGAAAAGAAATCGAAAAGATGGGGATTGAGGTGATCGATACACCGGATGGGCCGAGATGGCGGAGAATTGAACCCCATTAACAAGACAATATGCCATTTTCTCAAAAGCG
Organism: Deltaproteobacteria bacterium; assembly: GCA_018644785.1. The sequence continues at coordinate 20,715 of JABGPV010000007.1, forward strand.
TTAAATGCAGAATTGATCTTATATCGTTGAGGAACGCACAAAAACCATGCCCATATATGAATACGAACCCGTAGATTTAAACAAAAGTTGCAACAAATGCAAGTATGGATTTGAATTCATTCAGCAAATTAACGATGAACCACTTACCCAGTGTCCCCGTTGCGGACATGTTGTCAGGAAAATCATCTCCTGGTGCCGCGCGGCTGTCATGGAAATTTCGGAAGAACATGTCCGCATCGACCGGAAAATCGCTGCATATGAAAAAGAAGGCATGTGGAGCCATGCCGCCGAACTGGCGGATACCCATGCGGAAAAGATCAAAGACAATCAACTGAAAATGAGGGCCATCGACAATTACGAAAAAGCCGGGTACAACGCGGGCACCCTGGAAAAACACGCGAAAACAAACAATACTGACGTTGAAAATTAGGCCCAACTCAGACGATTGGGCGACAAGGAGTTTTCTCATGAAAATTGAAGAACTGATTGCCGGGAAAAACGATGGTCAGAATGTTCAGATTGAAGGCGTTTCCCTGCCGATCACCGCCTTGAAGCGGTTCATGGAGAACGGCTATACCCACCTGAAGCCTTACCGGACAGAAAAGACTTTCTCGCTCTGGGGGAAAACCTGCACAGGGTGCTTTACCGAAACAGAGATGGTTAACCGGGCGTAATCAGGATATATTGGCTGTATTTCGAATCGAACGCATCGGTTGCTACAAATTCAATTTCATCGCTGAAATCCTGCCAGGCTTGTGTCAAAGCGCCTTTCAGTTTTTTTGAAGTATCGTCGGTCAAGTCCAGCCCCGGCGCTGCAAACGCCTTCAAAAACCGTTCTTCAAAACCGAACATCCGATAGGGAGGCGCGTTATCCCCTGCCCGGAGAAGTCTTAAAAAAGCTTTTGTCTGTTTAAGGGAAAGGGCTTTGAAGCCGGGCTTCAACGCCAGCAGTTGACGCGCCCACAAGGTAAACAGCAGCTGATAAAAGGTGAAATGAAAAGAACCGGGATCCGGCGAAGCCAGAGGATACTTCTCTGTCAATTGCGCCATGAGGCGATCCAGAATATCCAGGAAACCCAAGACATTGTCCGTGGATGACAATTCCGGTAAGGATTTAAAATTCCTGAAGCCGCTTTCTGATTCCTCCCCACAGTAAAACAGGGGCCGCCATTTCAAAAGGCCAGCGAGGGCGCCCCCCCATGCCTCTCCCCAAAAGGACGGCTCCAGACCTGCTTCATGGAACCAGCAGCCCTTCAGCCACCGCTCCGCCTTCCATTTCAGGTTCAAAGCCAATCCGAAACCCGCGCGAAACAAAGACACGAGGGTGTTCATCCTAAGCAGATTTTCAGCGGTATCCGTGTCCTCGCGGCACCGCTCTTTTAAAATCAAATTCAGGTACCCGGCCGCCTGCAGCTGAATTTCCTGAAGATCATCCATATCCCAGTTCACGAGACCTTCGGCCGATAGGATCTGGTTGCAAAGGCCGGAAAATTCCAGACGGATGCGATCCAGAAGTTTTGCATCTGACAGGTTCGTGATGGTTTTTGTTAACAGGTTCTGCCCCTGGATGGTCTGAAGCGGCCACCGGGGAACATCCCCGGCATCTTCCAGGCCGGCGGTCGGCCGGGGTCTCGCATCTTGTTTTTTCATTTTCAAACGCTCCGGGTCCAGTGGGGCGTAAACCGCGATGGCTTCCTCTCTGGGAAGAAAGCCATGCTCCGCCAGTCGAACGTTTCTGATGCGGTACATGTCCTCTTCAAGTTCCGCCGGCAGTACGCCGGCCACCCCTGTCAGAAGCGCTTGGTATTTAAGGGTATCCTCGTGGGCCATGGTTCGCAGCAATGCTTCAATGGTTTCCCGCTGATCTTCCTGTATGGGCCGAATGTAGAAAAACCCGTCAATGGTGAAAAATTCAGGCCCGGCCTCAAAAATTTCCTCGTCTTCATTCCTCACTTCCACCACAATGCTTCGATAGAGGTAATAATAAGCAAGCCCCTGCCCGTCGGAAATGAGCCATTGTGTAAATCGCTCGGAATCGGCTGTCAAAAGCCGCTGCATCCATTGGCCCGTACGATTCAGTTCCAGGCGATCCTTCTGCCAGGACTCCACGTCAAGAATATATTGCCATTGATCCGTTGATGCCAATTTCAGTAATTTCAGGGATCCATCAGCCCCCACTTTTTTAATCAACCAAAAAAAATCCTCACTGGACATGCTTTTGATTAAACGGGGGGGGTCAGGGTGGTTTGAAACCCTGTCCAAGGCCTTTCTACCTGAAAGGGTGTGCAAGCTGTCCAAAAAGGCGCCGTCAAGGGGCAAAAGTCCATGTCTTTTTCCATTATCCGGACCGTTTGATGGTACGCGTTTTTCCAATATCTCACTCCTCAAAAAAAATAGACCCTATCATATCACTGACAGTAGCCGTTCATGGTTACGCTTGACAAAAGGGTAATTGAGCGCAAAAATTGACGCAGACTATTCAATCTCCGAGATTTTATGCCATTTTGCTGAGAATTGCCATGGCAATCTCGCCTAATTTTGGGGTGTGGCTCGTGGGTTCAAACTTTTGAGGAGACATCTTCCATGAAAAAAATTATTGAAACCGATTATTCCGGCCTGGATCGTCCGGAGATCCTCATGAATCTCTTTCACCCGAGACGAGAATGGAACCAGACTGTGGGTCAAAATGGTGGAGAAGATATTCTCATTCCCGTGGAAGACGATATCGTGGTGGGGGCCAGGGCGTATCTCTGCGCAAAAAGCGGGCCCACGATCCTTTTTTTCCACGGGAACGGCGAAATCGTATCGGATTACGATGAACTGGCGCCTTTCTACAACCATAATGGCATCAACTTTCTGCCCGTTGATTACCGGGGTTACGGTCAATCGACAGGGCAACCCACCGTTACCGCCATGATGCGGGACTGTCACCGGATTTTTCATTTCGTGAAAGAAAAGCATGTCAGCGGCGGTTATACGGGTCCTTTGATCATCATGGGAAGGTCTTTGGGCAGTGCGTCAGCCCTCGAACTCGCCTTTCACCACAGCGATCAAATGGATGGTCTGATTATTGAAAGCGGGTTTGCCTTTTCACGTCCACTCCTATCCCTTCTGGGCGTCGATCTTGGGGCCATGGGGTTGGATAAGGAAATGGGTTTTAAAAACGTGTCAAAAATAAAGGCCTTTTTCAAACCCACCCTGGTCATTCACGCGGAGCATGACCACATCATCCCCTTTTCGGACGGGCAAACCCTGTTTGATGCCTGCCCCGCCCATGATAAAACCCTGCTTAAAATCCCCGGCGCCAACCATAATGACATCCTGGCCCGCGGGTTTTCAGAATATATGACGGCAGTCCGTAACCTCGCTAATAGACTAAACGGTTAGGACAAATCATTGGAGAATCGGTCATCAAAGGGGAACAGAGAACTATTTCCTCTAATTCGTGAAGGCATGCTGAATATTTCGAGACCTTTAAAAAACGCCATTCTTCTGCTACTTGTCTTTTTTCTTTGGGCCTGTGCCCACCGGGCGATTGTTTCCCCTGGGGGTACAGAGGCAGTTTATACGGTTAAACACGACGGAAATTCTCTGGTGAGCCGTTTTGCCCCCGCCCTGTTGGCTTACAAATATCAGGATCAGCAAAACAGAATTGGCACCCCCAGCGCGAGATACAACACAAATGGAGAAGAAGAAATTTACATGGATGTGGAAAAGCCCGCCATGTATTGGATGACCCGCAAATTCACCACATCAAAAGGAACCTATACCAACCTCATCTATCGCATCCATTTTCCCGAAGTCCCTTTGAGCCTCATACCCTTTTATTTGACCGCCGGTAAAAACTTTGGACTCCTCTTTGTCGTCACCCTGGATGAAAAAAACCAACCCGTTCTTTTTACCACATCGGGGACCTGCGGCTGTTACGCCGTCACCATCCCTACCCAATACCTGGATAAAGGGGCTTATCCGAAGGATTGGAACCCGGGTAAACCGCTCCATGTCTATGGCGAAACCCTGCCGGGCTTACTAAATTTTGCTCCCTTTTCGCAGCCAAAACTGTTGGTACATTTGCGACCTGATGTCCACCGGGTCATGGATCTGGAGGTGGTGGATGCAACTCAGTTGGCCATGTCAGGCTTTCAAAAAAAAGTTGAGACACCCTTGCTGCCCATAGCAAGCCTGGAGAAAATCCCTGCGGGTATGGGATCAACCACCAGTCTCTACTACAACGCCTGGCCTTACAGGGGCCTGGTAAAAGGGGCTTTCAAATCCTGGGAAACCCTCACCATGAGCCTGATCAGTCTTGATTTTTTCGTGGGCACGGACAAGATTTACGGCGATGCCCGCGTTACCGGCACCCATTTCTACACAAGCTTGAAGCCCTGGAACCGGGAAGCCAGCGACATGTGGCACTTTGAAAGGTTCCTGGAGTTCAACGGTTGGAAGTTATAAACTCCTGACGGGTTTTGCCTGGGCGCCCTCCCCTTTTGCCTTTCAAACATGCCTTACGCTCCTGGGACCTCGGTCATGTTACCCGCCTGCTCATGGGAAAAAAGACGGCAAAAGATGTACCCCCGGAATTGATACAGTCGTTCCTGCTTCCACAAAATTCGCATTCACTGATATTGCCCGGACACCGGGCACCCGGCTGCGCCAGAAAGCGGCATCTATTGCTCGTCATATTCAACTGAAAACCGTAGCGTTCCCCAAACACCTTCATGCGGAGAAGATCCGCCCCCTTGCCGCCGGCGTTGAAATCAAACGGGTGCTTTGAAGAATAATCCATGGTCTCCTGGGTGGAAAAAAACCCCTCAAATATGCGTTTGCGATCCTCCGGCACAATGCCCACACCGAAATCTCGTATTACCAGCAACGCACCATCTTCTCTGTTTTCCAGAAGAATATCCACCCGGCCTTCATCGGGGGTATTTTCAACGGCATTTTTGATTAAGCCGTCGACCACCTTCCGCATGACATCGGGCGGCATGAAAATACGTACATTTTTTTGAAGTTGACTGATGATTTCAACATTGCGATGGTCAAAATCCTTTTCAATGGCCGCCAATCGTTCCGCCACAAAATGGTCCAGGTAAATTTCTTCAATTTTGCTTTCCCTGGGACCGAACTCCGATTCAAGTCTGTTGCGCAACCATGTTACAATCTCGCCTTCTCCCACCTTCTCAGCCAGAAGAGATTCCAGTTCATCCATACATTGATCCACCATAATGCTGAGTACGGTGTAAGATCTGTATTCCCGATCTCTCATAATATCTTCCACCTGGTACTGGATTTCCAGGATACGATCCAGGCTCCTTTTGGCCCTTTGGAACGTAGCAGCCCACTCTTTCTCAGGAAGTGTCTTTAATTTTTTACTCAGAATCACCAGGGATCCCAGCAGGATGGAAGCAGGTGTTTTTAATTCATGGGACAGGTGATTAATGATCCTGTCCTTGGCACGGTTGAGACTTGCCAGTTCCTCATATGCCTCGGTCAGTTCCTTTGAAAATCGTGCGTTTTCAATGGACAGGGCAACCGTACCGGCAATCATGGTCAAGAGCTTCCGATCCTTTTCGTCAAAGGCCCCGGCTTTTTTGTTGACGGCCGTAAGAATGCCGATAATCTTTTCGCCCCCCTCCAGAGGAACAATCAGGAGGTTGTCGGTGCGAAAACCGATGGCATCATCCAATCCGCTGCAAAAATCGGGGTCTTTGGCGGTATCCGTCACGACGGCCGGTTCACCGGTCCGCAATACCCGGCCCATAACGCCTGTTCCTGCCGGCTGACGCACTCTCTTGATCCGGCGCTGGGCCGACGGTTCGTCATAAGCAGCCCCCAGAAAAGAAATGTATTGGTTATCTTCATCAAACAGGCCTACGAGAGCCCCTTCCGTATTGAGAAGTCGTTTCGCCTCACCGGTGATATAATCCAGCAGTTCCTGCAGTACGGGATATCCTGGCAGGGCGCGGCTGATTTGAAACAGGGTTTCATTGATGCGCTCCATTCGTCGTTCTTGGGTTACATCCCGAAGGATAAACAATTCTCCAGGGTTATCATGGGTATTTTCAGAAGATAACTGTCCTCGAATGATCACATCCAGGATACGACCATCCTGGGTCATCCGTTTGGTTTCTATGGTTGCATCCGCATCTTCCTTAAAGCGTTTGACGTTTTCCCTCGCTTCCCTCTCATATCCAGGGGGAAAATAGGGGATTTTCCGGCCAATCAACTCCTCCAGAGGCCAGCCGAAGACGTGGGTGAAAGCGGGATTCACATAGGTGACATTTCCAGAGGATGAAAAAACCACCATGGGGTATGGGACAAAATCAAAGAGATTCCGGGTTCTTCGCCTGGCTTTTCTTTTGGCTTCGAATTCGCGTTCGTATCGGCGCTGCGCTTCCTTGAGGTCATGAAGGGTCTTGAATCTTTCGGTGACATCCCTGGCAATGCCACGAAAGCCCAGTTTTTTTCCTTCATGATTCTTAACCAGGTACGCAGAAAGCTCAATAGCCTTTCGGTTTCCCGCTTTGTCCCGGGTTTCCCATATGAGATTGGAAAACCCCCTGTGCGTGATCCAGACCTTGTTGAAAGCCGCATGGAATTTCCTGGATTGCCGGGTATTCATGAGATCCCCTAGATTTTTATGGAGGATCTCTTCCTCTCGATAGCCCAGCACCTTGGGCAGGGAAGTGCTGAAATCGGTTAAATTCCCATGGTTGTCCATTTCATAGAGACAATCCCCCGACCCATCGATCAAATCTCTCAATTCGCCGTCAGATGTGCTTTCCAGAGCCTCTGCCTGTTTATCGTCCCTTATCATTCCAGTCCCCTGAATTTTACTTTTTCGTGAAAATTATCACGGTTAAACCCATATCATATTAGCACAGAAAATTTGAGATTTTTCTTTACACCTTGAGATGCCATTTGCAAAATGGTAAAAGAAGGGCCTAAAATACCCATTGCGCATCATTGTCATCGATATCCTACAGGAATTTTCCGATGTTGATAGAACAAGCCAAAGAAGTGCTTCAGATTGAAGCTCAGAGCATATTGGGACTCACGGAACAGATCGGGCCCACTTTTGCAGAAGCGGTCTCCGTCATTCTGAGGGCCAGGGGGAGGGTCATTTTAACAGGCATGGGCAAGTCGGGCCTGGTGGCCAGAAAAATTTCAGCGACCCTCAACAGTACGGGTACAAAATCATTTTTTCTTCACCCGGCTGAAGCCATTCATGGGGATCTTGGCATGGCCACACCGGACGATGTGGTTCTTGCCATCAGCAACAGCGGTCATACCGTTGAAATCAACAAAATCCTCCCCATACTGAAACAAATGAAAGTGAAAATAATCTCTTTCACAGGGGGGCTGGACTCACCCATGGCCCATCACAGTGACCTGGTCATCGATGTGAGCGTGGAAAGGGAAGCCTGCCCTCTGGGACTGGCCCCTACCGCGAGCACCACCGCAGCCCTTGCCATGGGCGATGCTCTTGCAGTGGTGCTGCTCAAAAGCCGTCATTTCAGCAAAAAGGATTTCAGACGTTTCCATCCGGGGGGCAGTCTGGGAGAGAGACTTTCATTCAAAGTCCGTGATATCATGGTCACCGATGACCATGTGCCAAAGGTATATCCGGATACAGGGATTCGGCCGGCACTTATTGAAATCAATGGTAAAAAAATGGGCGCCACGCTGGTTGTGGACCGGGATCAAAAACTTGTGGGCATTATCAGCGACGGTGATCTACGCAGAGCGCTCACCCGAGGAGATGATATTTACCGGAAAAACGTTGAGGACATCATGAGTTCCACCCCCAAGACAATCGATGAAGAGACAACATCAGCTGAGGCGATCGCCTTAATGGAACTGAATGCCATCACCCACCTCATCATTGTAGATGCACATCAAAAAGTTAAGGGGATGGTTCATCTTCATGACCTGTTGGGCAGGGAGGGATTCAAAATCAATGGAGAATAACAGTGCACCCAGGGGGCTCATTGTTGATCTTATTACCCCCCTTAAAAACGGGGCCATTGATGGAACCGGACTGGAAAGGCTTCTGGCGCGGGTGTTACCCCATGCACAGGCTTTATTGCTTGCCGGTCCCCGGCATGGGGAAGGTGAGCGCATGGAAATGGCGATGCGGAATGAATTCCTGAAAAAGGCCATTGATGCCGCCGCAGGACGTCCCGTCCCCCTTTTCGTGTGGATCAGCGGAAATACGGAAGCCCAGACCCGACAGAACATCCTGGCGCTGCAGGAAGGTTTGGGGGGAAATCGCCCGGCGGGTGGCCTCTTCTGTGTGGACACACCCCTTGTCTACCACAGTAACCGTGGGCTCCCCGATTATTATCGGGAGTTGCAAACAATTCTAACGGTTCCCCTTGTGCTCCACAACGAGCCGGACTGTGTGCATACCCCCCGGACCTTTAAGCGGCGCAATATCAGGACAGCGGTTCTCAAGGAACTGGTCCGGATTGAAAGAATTGCGGGACTCATCTTTTCAGGATCACTGGAAAGGGCCCACCATTATCAAAGAGCCTGTCGCGGGAGGAAGGATTTCAGAATATACGATGGTGATGAAAAACGTTTTCTGGAACATCCCAGCATGGGCGGTGTGGTCTCGGTTGGGGCAAATCTGGCGCCTGGGGCCTGGGAAAGGATTACGCAATCCTCAATTCAGTTGCATGCACACCGGGAGAATTATCCCGATCGCCTGCAGCAGATATGGGAATCGGGAGATTATCTGAAAAACATGGTCACACTTTATGGTCAATCGCCTGCGGCAATGATCAAAATAATCCTTTCAGATATGGGCGCCATCGGAACCCCGGAGATGCTGAAGCCTGTTGAAATCGAACACGATGACATCAACGCCCTGAAGACGCTCATGCATGATTTCGGGGACCACTTTTAGGGCGGGCTATTATTGGGCATTTCGCAAGCGCCCCGATGCTCAGATCCGGAATCAAAGACCCCCGATACCTTTACAGGCGATAAGGCCATGCTGCAATTTTCCGGAAAACGGTCCCCGGAATTCGACGGCATGATGAAGAAAAGAGGTTTTCCGACAGGCACCTGGGGCCGCGTGTGCGGACTGCCGGCCCTAGGGCACCGACGGCAGCCAGAGGCTCACTGAGGGTTCCGTCACACCGGGCAGGGTGTCGTCCGGTTCCTTGAGCACCTCGTAATTGAGGGTGTACACGGTTCGCCAGAAGTCCACGGCCAACGCACCGGCGTTCACCCCGGTCGTACGCGTCAGGAAATCTCCGTCGGGCGTGTAGATGTCCAGGCGGTACGTGTAGGACGTGTTGTCGTAGGAGAGTACGTACACGTACAAAGAAGAGTTGCTGGCCATGATGCAGCGACACCGTCGCAACATTGCCTCGCGGGTGCTCAAGAGCAACATCGCCATCGAAAAGGAACCCCTTAAAAAACTGCGCATAGCCATACGGACCCATTTGTACCTCAGTGAAGCCATGCAGCCCTGGTTTTTCTTTTCCTATATGGAAGCCAAGAACATCGGACCGAAAAGGATGTCGCTTATACCATCATGTTTTTGTGTTCCGAAGCCGTAAGGAATATCACAGCCCAGAACATCAATGTTGACGGCGGGACAGTATTGTATTGAGCTGTAAAAGCTATCTTTCCATGCTATGGTTCCGTAATTTTACTGGGTAGGTCGACAACCGGGAGCTCACAGACCCAGATGGCACTGCCTAGCGGCATCTATTTCCCATAAAGCGGCGAACTCAAGGCCTGTTCTATCTCCACTTTAACAATCCCGTTTTCCTTATTTTTTTGGGCTTTCAAAGCCGTTTTGGCGCGACTGCCGCCCAGACGTCCCAAGGCCCAAGCGGACATACCACGCACAATATCGTGGGGACTGCCGGTCATGGCGTTAATCAAGGCAGGCACGTTATCCCGGGCGCCCAGATTGCCTAGAGCCCTGGCGGCGTTCATCTTCCACTTGGAAACCTTCTTCCGGGAGATGTAAAAGGTCAAGGGCCAAACCTTGTTCACATAATGGTCCTCGCTCATCGACAAAAGCGTGGTGAGTTCAAAATCAGAAGCCCGGGCCTCAAGTTGCGGGTTTCCCGGAAGGGCCTGGTTCATCCATGGTTGGTTTCGGGGGCAAACCGCTTGGCAGCGATCGCAGCCGTAGACCCAGGTGCCCATGGGTTCCCTTAGTTCCATTGGTGTGAGGCCTTCACCATAATAAGAGTTGAAGGCGATGCAGAGCAGGGGGTTCATTTTTTTGGGCGCATATAGGGCGCCTGTAGGGCATGCCGCTATACAGGCATTCTTACACCATTCGGGGCAACCAACTTCAATGGTCGGTTCATCCGGTTCGATTCTAGCATCAATAATCAAAGGAATGCTCTCCAGCCAGGAGGCGCCCATCATGCTTTTTCCCGCATAAACAAAACAGTTTTTGCCATAAGTGACGATACCGGCACGGGCCGCTGACATGCGGGCGGGGAGTTCTCCATCGAACCAAAGACGAATCCTTTCGCCCTTTATGAATTTAAAGTACTCCATAAGGCGTTGGTGTTCCGACCCCTTTTCTTTTCTCTCATCAACCTGATAACATCTTCCGATTTTGCCAATCAGTTGGGGAGGAAAGGCTCGTCGGTGGTAATTTCGGATTAGCACAACCAGGGATTTTGCCCAAGGATGCTTCTCAGCGATAGCGGCAGCGCGCACAGTGTTGAATCGATTGGTTTGAACCCAACCGTACATCTTCTTAGGTCGGGATTCTATCTCTTTGATATAAAGATCCAGCGGTTCGACGTTTGTAAAGCCCACGTCTTCAAAACCCAATTCCAGGGCCTTTTCTCTCAACCTTTCCTTTAAAAGCATCTTAGCCCACCTTTTTAGAATTTTTTAAAAGCTTCAATTCTCTTAAGGTTCAATCAGGATTTTTACTTCAGGGGAATTGCCGGAACTCAGCCGCTCAAACGCTCCCTGTACCTCATCAAGACCTATCTTATTATCAACAAAACGTTTCGGATCAATCATCCCGCGCGACATCATCTCCATGGTATGCTCAAATTCCGGGATGGAATAGCCCATGTCGCCGATTATGTGCAGCTCCTTAAGGCAGACAGGTAGCGTCATGATCGGGAGAGGGGCGTAGTTTATACCCACAAGCAACAGTGTGCCCTGATGATTAAGGACATCTATGGCAGCGTTGATACCCGCCGCGCTCGCAGAACAGTCAATCGCCTTATCAAATAGACCTTTCGCCGTCTTCTTCATTGTGGATGTCAATTCGGGGTCCTTTGCGTCGAACATTGCGTGAATATCACCCAACTCGAGCGCTTTGGCCCCTCGTGATTCATTTGCTTCGCTCATTCCCACAAAAGAGGCGCCGTATATCCTGGCCCATACGGCGCATGCCAGGCCAATAACCCCGCCGCCTACAATCAATACCTTATCTCCAGCTTTAATATTTGCGAGATTAACCGCGTGGCGTGCTACTGCCGCCGGTTCAATCATAGCGGCCTCAACATCGCTGACGGTATCCGGCAGCTTGCGGACCATATCCGGCCGGGCTTTGAAGTATTCGGCATAAGAACCAGGGGCGGTTACGCCGGGGATCCCCCTCTTAAAACCGTATTTGCAGGTGTGGTATCCCGAATTTCGGCAACATGAACAATCTCCGCATGGGTTGAGTGGAATGACGGTTACGCGATCTCCGGGATTGAGATCATCGCGCGGTCCGGCATCCTCAACCGTTCCGCTGAATTCATGCCCTGGAATTAATCCTTTCGGTTTACCCTTTTCCCACATATGAATATCGGAACCGCAGATACCTGAGGTCTTAACCCTGATGATGACCTTTTCTCCATCCGATTCGGGCATAGGCACTTCAACGACGGACAGTCTCTTCTTTCCTCCTATTTCCAGCGCTTTCATGGTTGTTCGCATCTTTGATCCTAATAACTTTCGCCCGCGGCTTTCATGGCAATACCGAAACTTCTTGTGACAGGGCTCATATTCTCCTTGTCCACCTGCACATTGATGATGGCGGGTTTTCCGTTGGCAACAGCCCGCTTGATGGCAGGTATAATCTCTTCCGGATCAGTAACCCTTTCCCCATGTCCGCCCCACATTTCAGGCATTTTTTCATAGGCCCGCATGTGGCTCAGATCAACATTACAGTGCCCCTTTTCCTGGATATATTCTCTGCGGGCCACACCTTCTGAAAGTTTGATCATACCCCAGGCGGAGTCATTGGAAATGACACATACAACAGGCATATCAAATCTTGCCATTGTATCGAATTCCATGGCGTAAAATCCGAAGCTGCCATCTCCCGTATAGTAAAGCACCGGCTTGTTATTTGCTGCGTACGCGCCGACTGAAAAACCAGCGCCAGCGCCTATGGTTCCGTTTGGGCCGAAGTTAATAACCTGGTACGGACGATGAGCGGTTACAGCGGTCTTGATCCACTGTGACGCGTCACCTCCGTCACATATCACCGTCCAATCCTGCCCCTCGGCGTCAAGGAACATGGCGACTTGGGCGGCGCATCGGCCGGGTGACATGGGGATTCCTTCTGCATTAAAACCCTCTCTCCAGTATTTTAATCCTTTTTCAGTCATCTCTCCGGCTTTTCTGAGCCACGTAAGATCTTCCTTTTTTCCAGTCTTTGACTTCACAACAGCGAGAATCTGCTTTGCAACAGCTCCCGCGCCTCCGACTATCCCAATCTCAGCCGGCGCGTTATAACCTATCTTGGTCTTGTCGGGAAGGACCTGGATTATCCTCACATCATTATTAAACAGCGGGGGTTTCCCTTTTCCTACTCTGAAATCAAAATCGACTCCGAGGGCCAGTACCACATCTGCCCCCCGAATCGCATACATCATATTATACTGTGGGTTCACACTTTCATCTCTAATCAGGCCCCTTGCCAGTTCCTGCGAACCCACGGGCAGTTTCAGATATTCGACAAGTTCAGCAATTTCGTCCTTACCATCCTCCAAAGAATATCGTGCCCCATTACCGAGAACAAGCGCAGGGCATTCAGCATTAACAAGGAGGTCGGCAGCCTCTGCTATGAGAGCCGGATCACCATAGGGTTGTGCTTCCGTCCTGTAGTTGATGGGGAAATTAACCTTATCCTCATCCATCTTTCGAGCAAGAATATCACTGCCGATTTCGAGATATACAGGTCCGCAGAAGTCATCGAGCGCGTGTCGAAAGGCCATGCCCACATACTCGGGAATCCTTTCCGTGGAATAGATCTTTCTTGCCCATTTTGTGCAATCCGCCATGACAGCGAGAGTCGGCATGTCCTGAAGAGGCCCGGTCTCATTTTCCCGTACAGGAGAAGCACCTCCGATATGGATAACCGGATTCCCCGCATGCAGGGATTCAAGCATCGCGCTTACAGTGTCCGCAACACCCGGTCCCGCGGTTGTCAGTACAATTCCCGGTCTGCCTGTTATCCGGGCATAGGCATCGGCGGCATAGGCTGCCGTGCATTCATGTCTGAAATCAATAATCCTTATGCCGAGTTCACACAAACCGTAGAAAATCGGCATAATGTGACCGCCACACAGGGTGAAAACACACTCAACATTTTCTTTCTTCAATGCCTTCGCAAATAATACAATTCCGCCGTCAACTTTTCCCATCCAGCTTCCTCCAATTATGCTGTTTTTTACAGACCCAGGTAGGTTTTTCGGATGATTTCGTTCTGGAGCAGTTCATCCCCGGTTCCCTGTGCGATGATCTTCCCCGATGAAAGGACGTAGTTTCGGACGGTCATGGTGAAGACCGTGCCCACCTCCTGTTCCACCAGGAGAACGGTGATACCCAGCCCGGCAATTTTTCTGATTTTCTCAAACACTTCTGCCCTGCTGATGGGCGCAAGGCCCGTGGAGGGCTCGTCGATGCAGAGGAGCTTGGGTTGGCTCATCAAAGCCCGGCCGATGGCCAGCATCTGCTGTTCCCCGCCGGACATGGTGCCGGATATCTGTTTGAATCTTTTCTCCAGGATGGGAAAGAGGGTATAGATCTGGTGAAGGTTTTCCTGGATCTTCTGCTTGTCCCGCAACAGGTAGGCCCCCGCCTGGAGGTTTTCCAGCACCGTCATTTCGCGGAAAGGCCTTCTTCGTTCCGGGCAGTGGACGAGACCCTTTTTAACGATTTCGTGGGCCGGCACCTGATCGATCCGTTCGCCGTCAAAGGTTACGGTCCCCTCGATGGTGATGTCCTCACCTGCGGATCTCCTGGTGAGTTCCCGTTCCCAGGCCACCAGTCCGGTAATGGCCCGGAGCAAGGTGGATTTTCCCGCCCCGTTGGGTCCCACCAGACTTACCAGTTCCCCGGTGTCCACCCCCATGCTGATGTCGTTTAGGAGCATGGCCCTGTCATAGCAAACCGTTAAATGGGCAATTTCAAGCAGCAATCTTGCCTCCTTCACCCAGATAGGCCTGGATCACTTCCGGTTGTTCAACCACTTCCTGAGGGGTCCCGTTGGCGATGATGGTGCCAAAATTGAGCACGATAATCCGGTCCACGATTTTCATGAGCTGCTGCAGTTTGTGTTCCACGATGATCATGGCCGGTCCCTCGCTGTGCAGCCTCCCGAAGCGCCCGCCTTTGTGAAGCCTGCGGATGGATTTGGCCATAAGGTCGGTTTCGGCGGGGCTCAGCCCCCCGAACGGCTCGTCCAGTAGAAGCAGTTCCGGCTCCGTTGCCACGGCCCGGGCCACCTCCAGCCGTTTGAGGTCTCCCTGTGAGAGGGTGGAGGCCTTTTCCAGGGCCATGTCGGAGATGCCCGCGAATTCCAGCGCGTCCATGGCCTTGGATTCCACCCGTTTGACCCATTCCCCCCGCTTCATGGCCCGGGGGGAAAGGCACGAGACCATGACGTTGGCGATAATGGGAAGCCTTCTGAAGGGCCGCATGTTCTGAAACGTGCAGGCGATGCCCTGGTTCACGATGTCCCAGGCTTTAAGGCCCACAATGTTTTTGCCCTTGAAACGGATGGCGCCGGTATCGGGTTTCAGGATGGCGGTGATGAGCCGCAACAGGGTGGTTTTGCCGGCACCGTTGGGGCCGATGAGGCCGAGGACCTGATCGCGCTCCATGGTGAACCCCACTTCATTGATGGCCCTTAGACCCCCGAAGCCTTTGTTCAGACCCTCTATCTCCAGAAAAGAGTGGCCCATATCATTGTTCCTCCATTTCTTCCCGCAGTTCCCTTCGGGAGACCTTGCCCACGTCGGTTTTGGGCAGTTCCCCACGGAATTCGATGATCCTGGGAACCTTGTAGTGGGCCAGGTTCTCCTTGCAGAATTCCATGACCTCCTCTTCTGAGATCTTTCCCCGGGCATCGCTCTCCAGGACCACGTACGCTTTGATTAACTGCCCCACTTTGGGGTCGGGAACCCCGACCACGCCGGCAGCCTTGATCTTGGGGTGCTTGTAGAGAACCTCCTCCACGTGCCTGGCAAAGACCGAATACCCCTTAAATTTGATCAGGTCCCGTTTGCGGTCGAAGAAATGAAAATAGCCCTCCTCATCCATCCTCACCAGGTCCCCGGTTCTGAGCCACCGCTTCCCGTCCATATCCATCATGGTCTCTTTGTTCCCGTCGGGGCGGCGCCAGTATCCCTGCATGATGTTGGGACCGCTGAGGATCAGCTCTCCATCCTCCCCCACCGGCATGCACTGATCTCCGTCCACATCCACGATGGCCGCGTCCACACCGGGCAGGGGAACCCCGAAGGAACCGGTCTTGGGTCTGTGGTATGGGGTGGAGTGGCTCACCGCGGTGGTTTCCGTCATGCCGTACCCTTCCATGATGGGAGCGCCGGTCCGTCGTTCCCATGCATGAATGGTGGATTCGTGGAGGGTGTCCGCGCCGCAGGCGATCATTTTCAGGCGTTTCCAGTTGACCCGGTCGGTTTTTTCATATTCTTTGAGGTACTCAAAAAGGGTGGGGACGCCGAAGAAGGCGGATGCCTGATAACGATCCATGCCGGCGAGGATGTCATCGATGTCGGGGGTGGTAAAAAGAACCACCGTGAACCCCTGCACCAGGCTGTTGAACATGACCACCACCTGGCCGTAGATGTGAAAGAAGGGAAGAAAGCCCATGACCACCTCGTTTCCTTCTTCAAACATGGGCCAGAAGGTGCTGACCTGCTGCTGAAGCGCAATCATGTTGGAATGGGTGATCATGGCCGCCTTGGGCAGACCCGTGGTGCCCCCGGTGTAGGGGAGGGCCGCAAGATCTTCTTTCGGATGAATGTCCACCCGGGGCGCGGGGCCCGGATACTTTTTGAGGAGATCCTGAAACCGGAGAAGCCCAGCCTTCTCAATATGTTCGGAAGTCGGTGCCGCCATACCGCTGTAGGCCTTGCTCAATGCGCTTTTGCCGAAGAGTTTTTTTAGCGGCGGGAGATAGTCGGCGATATCGGTGAGGATCACATGGTCCAGCGGTACGCCGGTTCGTTCCACGTTGTCATAGAGAATCTCTTCACAGACGACGACCTTTGATTCACAGTCCTCAAGCTGATGTTTGACCTCCTTGCTGGTATAGACCGGACTGATGGGGGTGACTTTGGCGCCCACTTTCAGAGCACCGAAATAGGCGATTACGTACTGGGGGCAGTTTAAGAGGTACATGGCCACCGTGTCCCCTTTTCTCACGCCCAGGGCCGACAGGGCCGCCGCAAAACGGTCAGTGAGTTCTTTCAGTTTGCCGTAGGTGATTTTTTTGCCGTAAAAGATCAGGGCGTTCTTGCCGGCGTATTGATCCGCCATTTTGTCAAAGGCCTGGGGCACGGACATGTCCGGGACGTCTATCCCTTCAGCGACTCCTTCGGGATAATGGGTGACCCAGGGCTTTGCGGCATAGGCTTCCTTGGCATTCATAGATATCTTCTCCTAGCTGTTTCTCAATCCAGTTCTGCAGTGCAGATACGGCAGGTTTTTCTCGTGGCCACGTTCCGGATCTTGCACCTGGGGCACTCCTTCTCGATTTTTTCGCGGATCCACGGTATGAGGCCTTGCGGCATGTACAGCAATGTCATCAAAACGATAATGGCAAAGGCCAGCATGCGCATCTTCGGCATGAAGCGCAGAAACTCCAGCAACGGAAAAAGGATAAAGACGCCGGCCACCGGTCCATAGATGGAGACCATCCCCCCGAAGACCGCCCAGATCACGATCTGAAAAGAGAGGGCCACTTCAAGGGTGGAAGGGCCGGCGGTCCGCATGAAATGGGCGTAAAGCCCTCCGGCGATGCCCGCAAAGAAACCGCTTAAGCAGAAGGCAAGCAGTTTATACCGGGTGGTGTTGATTCCCGACGCCCTCACCGCCACCTCATCTTCCCTGATGGCGTGCAGAATGATGCCTTTCTTGGAGTCGGTGATTTTCCACATGACAAACCCCAGGATCAGCATAAGCAGGGTGGTGACATAATAGTCCCCCAGTCGGGAGGATGTGAGCCGTTTGATGCCCGATATGCCCAGTTCTCCACCGGTCACGTCCGGTATGGCAAAGACCAGCCCCAGAAGGATGATGGGAAAAGCAAGGGTGGTGAGCGCAAGATACGTGCCCCTGAGCCGCAGGCAGGGAATCCCCACGATGAGCCCGGCCAGAACGGCTCCCATTGCCCCTAAAGGGATGCTGAACCAGGGGGGCAGTCCCAGACGGAGATTCAGAATGGCCGTGCAGTAGGCAGCCACCCCGAAGAAAAGGGCATGCCCGAAATTCATCTGGCCCGTGAAGCCGCTCAAGAGATCCCAACTGGCGGCCAGGATGGCAAAGATGTTGGTTAGGATGAGGATACGGAGCAGGTAAGAGTCCTGGGTGAAAAGGGGCAGCACCAGCAGGCTTATGGCGAAGATCAGGACCGCCATGCGGCTGGGCAGCACCAGGACTTCCCCCTTGAAAAGGGTGTACGCCTTCCGAAAATAGTAAGCGATCAGGCCCATGCTACCGCTCCTCCTCAAAAGCCACCCCGAACAGGCCCTCCGGCCTGATCAGGAGCACCAGAATCATAATGGAGAGGGCCACGGATCCTTTCAGGTAAGCCCCCATGGGTAACAGAAAGACCACCAGAACCTCCGCAAAGGCGAGAATGTAAGAGCCTATGAAACTCCCTTTCATACTCCCCAGGCCCCCCAGGACCACAATGGCCAGCATCATGATCAGCGGGTGCATCCACATGTGCGGGTCCAGCACGAACAGGGGCACCACAATGGCGCCTGCCAGGGCCGCCAGCATGACTGAGATTCCCATGGTCAGCATGGCCACCCGGGCTTCGTTCATGCCCATGAGGTTGGCCACTTCCCGGTCCTGCGCCGTGGCCCTGAGCGCCAGGCCCAGGCGGGTTTTCATGAGCAGCGCCCAGGCCCCAATGAGGGCCAGAATCGCCACCCCCAGGGCCAGGAGGTGCTGATTGGTCACCTTTACGCCCGCGATGGTGGAATATCCCGAGACCAGGGGCGGAACACCCAGATAATGGCCTCCGAACCCGATGAGAAGCGCCTCCTGGATGACCATGGCCAGGGCAATGGTGGCAATGAGGACCGCGGCTTCATGTTCCCGTATGGGATTGATGAACAGTTTGTAGCAGACGACGCTCAAAAGCCCTACAATGATAATGGCAAGGGGCATGGCCACGTAGGGGGAAATCCCCAGGTAGTGGAAGCCCACATAGATGACATAGGCCGCCAGCATGTAAAAGGCCGTATGGGCGATATTGACAATGCGGGCCACGCCGAAGACCAGGGAAAAACCGATGGCCAGTAAAGCGTATATGCTGCCGTTGATGAGGCCGTTGATGATGATATTCTGAATCATATGCCTTCCAACGTTTCAGGTGTCGGGTTGCGGATCTTCAAAG
This sequence comes from Deltaproteobacteria bacterium, assembly GCA_018644785.1. Next base: position 39,592 of record JABGPV010000007.1, read on the forward strand.
GGACCCGCAACCCGGATGGTGTCGGTTATTACTTTTTGTAATGGGATACCACCCAAGGCGGTAACAGGTAGGGCACCGCCCCCTCATATGTGAGGCCTTTCCAGTTATAGGGCCATACCACCATGTTCTTGCCGTTCTGCCACTGGGTGCCAACGGATGTGACGTATCCCGGTCCCCATGTGACGTCGTGGGTCTGGTCGAACACAATGCGGCCCGATGCGCCGGTGCGATCGGTTTTTTCGATCACCGGGACCAGTTTGTCGGGATTCAGGGAGCCCGCCTTTGTGATGGCTTCGGCAAGAATGTAAACCGCGTCATAGGTGCCGGCCGTGTAATTGGGGGCCTCCTTGAATTTTTTGCGGTATTTGTCGAAAAAATCGATGGTCTGGTCGGTGATTTTGACCCGTCCGTAGGTGTTGATGGTCAACGTATAGTTCCCTTTTCCGCTGGTGGCCGCCCAGAATCCATCCTTCTGGGCCTCCACATTAATGCCCACCGCCGCAGCCGGGACCTTGAGCTCGCCCCATTGCTTGGCAAAGGTAATCCCCACCGAAGATGAAAAACTGGTGAAGACTATGTGGGCCCCCGAGCTCTGGATGGCGGAGAGTTCCGCTGTCACATCCGTGGCCACCGGTGAAGGCCGCCACACCCCCACCACCTCCATGCCCATTTTGGGCAGGTTCTTTTCGGCGATGCCCACGATCGGGTCGCACCAGACCGCTTTTTCCGCCACAATGGCCACTTTGATCTTGGGAATGTTCAGTTGTTTGGCCATGATTTTGGCCACCATGCCCAGGAGAATAAAATCCACCTTCACCAGGAAACGGGAGTTGATGGGGGTGACCCTGAACCAGTACTTGTATCGATCATAATCCGCCTTCACCTTGCCGCACAGCTTGGGGTGGGCCGCTCCGCAGCCGATGAAGATGGTCTTGTTGTCCATGGCAATATCCTGCATCACCAGAACCGCCTCGGTCCGGAAGCCGCCCACCAGGTAATTCACCTTGTAGCGGGAGGTGGCCAGTTCCACGGCGTTTGTGGCATCCGGCAGACTGACAAATTCGTTGGAATCCACCTTGATGAGCACAATGGGAAGGTTCTTGTCGCCCACCTGGACCCCGCCCTTGGCGTTAATTTCTTCCGCGGCCAGCGTCGCCCCGTTCCAGTGCCCCTCGCCCTGGGTAAACTGCATGGGCCCTATGACGCCGATCTTGATGACTTCACCCCCCCAGGCAGAAAAACCAAAAGTTGCCACAAGACAGATCGCCAACAACATACTCAATACAACATTCCTTTTTTTCATGGTTCCAGCCTCCTATCAAACAGGGTTAAAGTTGAAACTGCCTAAAATCAACCGGATAAAAAGGTCCAACAAAAAAAAGGTTTACGGAAAAAATGAATTTTATGAAGGTCTCCTAATTCATGAAAGACTGAAATCGTTCCGATGTATCCCGCAGTAATTTTCGATAAAGATGGTAAAAGAAGAGGCTCATGAGCTCTCTGCCCTGAATCACCCTCTCCAGATTTTGCTCGGGCGTGAATTTTTCAAGATCGGTCTTCAGATAACTGGTGTGGGCCAGTACCACGATGTCGCGAAAAAGGTCCACGTAACGTTTGATGTTTTCGGGGTCAAAACCGTCCTTGGGTCCGAAACCGGCCCGATCCAGGTCAACCATCAACCTCCCGATGATAATGTCGTCCTGGGAATAGACCTTTTCCCCGCCGCGTTTCTTGAAGGTGATAACCCCCCATTCCTCAAATTTGGCCAGCCATTTCGGGTCCAGTTCCGTGACCTCTCGAAAGGCCTCTTCTCCAACCGTTTCCGTTTGGAGAAGTAGATCCAGCGGGCTGTGGTAGTCGCTTCGCAATTTCAGGAGGCTCTTGAGCTCCGGTGAATGGGAGAGCTGTGTTACGATTTTCTTGATGAGAGACAGGGGGAGAAAAAAATTGTCCTGAATCTGTTTGATGAGGAGAATCTGTTCCACATGCGCATCGGTGTAAGTTGCCACATTCCGGCCCGATTTTCTCGGTCGTGGAATCAACCCTTCACGCACGTAGTAATGAATGGTTTCTTTGGGAACCTTCGTCTTGTTGACAAGCTCGCTGATTTTCATTGACCACCACCACAGAAGTTTTTCATTGTTGCCCCGATGTCCAAAACTGACTGTAATCCTATTGAAGGAGGTATTCATATGTCAAGAGAAAACTATATTTATTTTCTTGACTTACGTGTGTAATGTGTATTATCGCTCTATACTAAAAATATGACGCTTATTTTCAGGGACGGCAGTCTTTCCGCCCACCCGGAATTTCAAGCAGAATCGTGAGGGTCTGAACCATAACGCAGGTACGAATTCAAGCAGGAAGGAGTGCAAGATCATGAAGAAAGAGTATAAGACCATCAAGGTATTCTTTGAAGACGGTGTGGCTATCCTGACCATTGACAGCCCCCCGGTAAACCAGATGTCGCCCCAGATGGGACAGGACTTCGGGGAAGCCATCACCGAAGCTTTTGCAGATGATACGGTAAAGGCTGTGATCCTCACGGGCACGGGAAAGAACTTCATCGCCGGCGCCGACATCACGCGTCTGCGGGCTGTGAAGGACAGGGATGAGGTTTTTGAGATCGCGTTCGGGGCAGCCCGGTTCTTGAACAGCATAGAGGTGGGCCCCAAACCGGTTATTGCAGCCATCAATGGGAATTGCCTTGGGGGCGGTCTCGAGACCGCCATGGTCTGCCACTATCGCGTGGCGGCCCCGGGCGTCAACCTGGGACAACCCGAGGTGCAGATCGGACTCATCCCGGGGGCGGGGGGGACCCAGCGGCTCCCCAGGCTCATCGGCCTTCCCAACGCCCTGGAAATGATTACCACAGGCAAGCCCATCAAATCGGAAAAGGCTTTCATGCGGGGGCTGGTGGACCAGGTGGTCCCTGCCGACCAGATTCTGGAAAAAGCCTTTGAAGCCGCCCGGTCGTTCATATCGGGGAAGCTGAATCTGCCGTTTCATGTGACGCGGAATATCAACGACCGGCTGCCGAGCGCTGCCGAAAAAACAGCCATGATGAATTACGCCAGGGTCATGACCATGCAGAAAGGGAAAGGATACATCGCCCCTTCTAAAGCCATAGACGCCCTTGAACAGGGGCTTTCATATGACATTGAGGCCGATATTGAAAAGGAGGTGGGGCTTTTTGCGGATTGCGCCATATCGGATGTGGCCAAAAACCTCATCGGCATTTTCCTCAATACCCGGGCCGCGGGAAAACTTCCCAGGATTAAGGGGTTGGAACCGGCGAAGATTAAGAAGGTCGCCATGCTGGGCGGCGGGGTTATGGGATCGGGCATCGTCAACCTGCTGATGAAAGCGGGTCTTGAGGGGGTACTCTGGGATATCAACGATGGCGCCATCGAAAAGGGCGTGGCGGCGATCCGGAAGACGTTTGCCTACCCCATCAAGAAAAGGAAGATGTCAGAGAAAGATCTCGATACCATGATCGAAAACCAGTTGACCACGACCACTGAACTGGAAGACTTAAAAGACGTGGACCTGGTTATCGAAGCCGTACTGGAAAATATGGATGTGAAGCAGGATATCTGGAAAAAGCTGGAAGGGATCTGCAGGCCCGACGTGGTGTTTGCCACCAACACTTCCGCGCTCCCCATTACGGAAATGGCCACAATTCTGGCGGACCCCGGAAGGATGATCGGGCTCCATTTCTTCAATCCTGCCGACAGGATGCCGCTTCTGGAGATCATCTGCGCGGAGAAGACATCCGATCAGACGCTGGCCACGTGCGTTGCCTTTGGAAGGGCCATCAAGAAAATTCCCATCGTCGTAAACGACGGCCCGGGATTCTATGTGTCACGGCAATTGGGCGGTCTTTTCGGTGGGGCGGTTTTTCTGTCCGCAGATGGAGTGGATGGGGGGCTTCTGGAAGATGCCATGGTCGATTTCGGAATGCCCATGGGCCCGGCAACCCTGGCGGATCTCACGGGAATTGATATCAACTACCATGTGAACAAAACATTCGAAAAAAGGCTCGGCGAACGGTACAAGGTGCACCCCCTGACGGAGGTCATATATAATACGGGTTGCTACGGCAGAAAAACCGGCGCCGGATATTTTGACTACAGCGGTGAAAAACCGGTTCCCAACCCGAAGGTGGTGGAGGCGGTTCAGACGTACCTGAAAGAAAAAGGGGTCGCCCCCCAAAAAATGTCCAAAGAGGAAATCATTGATGCCATGCTCGCCTTAGGCATCAACGAAGCAGCGTTCATGATAGAAGAAGGGATTTGTGACCGACCACAGGATATGGACCTGGCCATGATCTACGGCACCGGGTTTCCCCCCTACAGGGGGGGCATTTTAAGGTATGCCGATAAGTGGGGTCTGAAAAACGTGTATGAAAAATTGGCGGAACTGGAAAAACAGTACGGGATTCGCTTCCAGCCCGCGAATTTGATTAAGGAGATGGCCCAATCGGGAAAAACTTTTTATGCAGACTGATTGGACGCAGATGGATATAGATTATCGCTAATCAAAATCAAATTCATAATTCAAAACTCATAATTTCTCTAAGGAGGATTACCCATGAAAGAAGTCGTCATAGCAGGATATTTGAGAACAGCGCAATCCCGTTCCAGACCCAAAGACCCGGCCAGGGACTGGTTCTGTAAAATTAGGGGCGATGAACTCCTGGCGAAGCTGCTGCCGGAGCTCATCAAAAGAACCGGTATCGATGCCAAGGAGATCGATGATTTTCTGGTGGGGTGCGCCACCGCCGTGGGAGAACAGTGGGCCTATGGGGGCCGTTTTCCCATTTTCCTGGCCAACCTGCCGGAGACCATCCCCGCCAAATTTGTGGACCAGCAGTGCGGGTCCGCCATGGCCGCCATCCAGATCGGGTTCATGGAGATCTCCCAGGATTTCGCCGATGTGGTCATGGTGGGCGGTTACGAGCACATGACCCGGATACCCATGGGGGGGTATACCAGCGAAAGGGGAATGATCGCACCGAACATGACCCTTTTTCTCTATCCCGATTTCCAGCACTGGGACATGATGAATGCCCTGAACATGGGGATGACGGCGGAGAAACTGTTTTCCCAGACGGATCTCAGAAAAGAAGACTTGGACAAATGGGCCGTCCGCTCCCACCACCTGGCTGCCAAATATCAGGAAGAGGGGTTTTTCCAAGGCGAAATCATGCCCATTGAGGCCCCCCAGGACGATGGAACCGTCATGACCGTGGACAGGGATCAGGCGGTGCGGGGAGATACCACCCTTGAAGGAATCCAAGGACTGAGACCCGCCTTTAAGAAGGACGGCGTCATCACGGCGGGAAATTCCTCCCCCCTGAACGCGGGCGCCTCCTCCATGCTGCTCATGAGCAAGGAGACCGCCCGGAAAAAAGGGATCAAACCCCTGGCCACCATACGGTCCATCGGTTTCGCCGGTGTGGATCCCACCATCATGGGTGCGGGACCGGTTCCGGCCAGCCGAAAAGCGCTGGAAAAGGCGGGCCTCAAGGCCTCCGACATGGACTTCTGGGAGATCAACGAGGCCTTCAGTGTTGTCGCCCTCAACTGTATCAGGGAATTGGGCCTGGACCCGGAAACGGTCAATGTGAAGGGCGGCGGCGTGGCCGTGGGCCATCCGCTGGGATCCACGGGCGCGCGCCTGGTGGGCACCCTGGCACGGATCCTGAACGAAAACAATGGACGGTACGGCTGCGCCAACGCCTGTGTGGGGGGTGGCCAGGGGGTTGCCACCATCATTGAACGGGAGAATTACGACTGGTAAGGGAGATAAAAACATGGGAGTCAACTATTTCAACAGGGATGACAGGGACCTGAAATTTGTACTTTTCGACTACCTGGATATGGACAAGCTTCTGACTTACGAGGCCTATGAGGATTTTGACCGGGAAGACTTCGGTATGATCATAGACGAAGCCCTCAAGGTCTGCCGGGAAGTGCTGGGGCCGGCCATGCAGGACGGAGACAGGGAAGGCTGTTCCTATGAGGACGGTCGGGTAACACCGCCGGCATCCTTTCATGAATGCTGGAAGGTCATGGCGGAAAACGGCTGGATCGGAACCTCTAACAACCCCGAATTCGGAGGGCAGGGCCTGCCTGCCGTCCTGAGTGGCAGTCTGGGTGAACTTTTCACCGGGGCCAACTTCGCTTTCATGACCTATCCGGGCCTGGCCGTTGGGAACGGCCGCCTCATCGAAAATTTCGGAACGGACCCGGACCGGGAACTGTTTGTGGAAAAGATGTACACGGGCGTGTGGGGCGGTACCATGTGCCTCACGGAACCGGACGCGGGGTCGGATGTGGGTGCGTTGCTCACAAAGGCCACTCCGGATCCGGATTCTGAAGATCCTCGAGCCTACAGGATCGAGGGAACCAAACGCTTTATCACCTGCGGCGAACATGATCTGACCGAAAATATCATTCATCTCGTACTGGCCCGCATTGAGGGCACCCCCCCGGGAACAAAGGGAATCAGCCTGTTCATTGTCCCGAAGATCCGAGTAAATTCCGATGGCTCCCTTGGTGAACCCAATGACGTTTTTTGTGGCGGAATCGAGCATAAAATGGGGATACACGGCTCTTCCACGTGCACCCTTAATTTTGGCGAAAACGGAAACTGTAAGGGAATCCTTCTTGGAGAGCCTAATAGCGGAATGGCCAAAATGTTCCAGATGATGAACGATGCCAGAATCGGTTGCGGAATTCAGGCATTAGGACTCACAGCAAGCGCCTACGATACAGCCCGAAAATATGCCAGGGAAAGGGTTCAAGGCCCCCTGTTCACCAACCGCGACGGAGGCCCTGTCCCAATTATTCAGCATGAGGACGTGCGGCGCATGCTCATGAACCTGAAGGCGGGCACGGAAGCCATGCGCGCCATGATCGGAAAGCTTTTATATTATCTCGACGTGGCCCATAATGACCCCGATGAAGCCGTAAGAAAAGAAACGGCCCTCCGGACCGAGCTCCTCACGCCCCTGGTCAAGGCCTACTCCTCCGATTCGGGTTATCTGCTGATCCGCGATGCCATCCAGATTATGGGGGGTGTGGGCTTCTGCAGCGAGTTCCCGGTGGAACAGTACGCCCGGGACATGAAGATCATTTCCATCTGGGAAGGGACCTCCTACATCCAGTCCCTGGACCTGGTGGGGCGAAAACTGGGCATGAAGGGGGGAAGTATCTTCCGCGATTGGATACAGGAGATTATGGCGTTTACCAAAGAGCATCAGGGGGACGCGGATTTCGGGCCCGATGCCAAGCTCCTGTTCAAGGCAAGCCAGGCCACCGGGGATTTTACCATGAAATTCATGGAGTATTTCAAAGAAGGGAAACTCTCCCTCATCCCCCTGATCTCCACCCGTTTCCTGGAGTGTTTTGCCGAGACCGCCATGGCCCACTTTATGCTGGAGCAGGGCCTCATTGCACGGAAGAAACTTGCGCATGTGGACCCGGAATCGGCGGATGGGATTTTCTATCGAGGCAAAATTGAAACCGTCCGTTTCTTCTGCCGCAACATTCTTCCCAACGTCTTTGCGCGGCATGCCATGCTGCAACAGGAAGACACGTCCGCCATGGATATTCCCGAGGCGGCCCTGTGACGGCCCGGCAGGCGCGGCATGAAGTTGTACGCTGGAATTTGTCACCGCGGGAACTTTCCCGCCGGAACGAATGGAGGTCGATCA
>JABGPV010000070.1 GCA_018644785.1 Deltaproteobacteria bacterium
ATCTGATTGATTTGGGTGGCATCCCCTAAAATGTTACATGGATCATCCGAAATGCGCTCTGTAAACGCCACGCTGGTTGGGATGGCAAACCTGAGCATTTTCATGGATTCCTTGATGATGGGAGTCATATTTAGGGGCTTATTCTCTTCATCAGTCTTTCGGCTGAAGGCTAACAACTGCTGGACCATATCCTTTGCCCTGATGGAAGCTTTACGGATTTCCTTCAAAGAGTGACTTGCGGGATTCCAATCGGGAACGTCATCAGAGGCTAATTCCGCATTGCCTAAGATAATGGCCAGAATATTGTTAAAATCATGGGCGATCCCGCCTGCTAGGGTCCCGACAGCCTCCATTTTCTGGGACTGCCGGAGTTGAGATTCCAAGGCTTCTCGCTTTTCCTCCGCCCGCTTACGTTCGGTGATATCCATATTTGTTCCAGTCAGCCTAACAGGATTTCCCTTTTCATCACGCTCTACAATTTTTCCTCGTGAAATTATTGAGGCATAGGTACCATCTTTTCTTCGGATACGTGTTTCGGTTTCATAAATCGGTTTTCGGCCGCTCAAATGGGCCTCAAGTGCCTTCTGATTGTTAGGTATATCATCAGGATGTAAAAGCTGCATTGTGCCTTCAATGGTGTAAGGCACCTCGCCTGGTTCATACCCCAGATGTCTGGCCCATTGATCACCATAAAACATTTCCTCGGTGCTCATATTCATATCCCAACTGTCTGCAACAGCGCATTCCAGTGCCATACGGAGTTTTTCCTCGCTCTCCAGCAGCACCTCCTCTGCCAGCTTGCGTTCGGAAATATCTGTGTTTATTCCCATATAGCCAACGATCGCACCTTTTTCATCCAGCAGGGGAGCTGCAACTCCGTAGACCCAGATCGTTGAATCGTCAGAGGGACGGAAACGGTATTCAAGACCCCATTTCCCTTTTGACTCCGTCATCTTATACCATGACGCCTCTATTCGTTCGCGATCTTCGGGATAAAGCCTTTTAACCCAGCCTGTACCCGTCGCTTCCTCAGGGGATACCCCCGCCATATCACACCACTTTTTGTTCACATAGACGCAATCACCTTTGGCATCAGTTTGATAAACGCCAACCGGTGACATCTCGGTCAACAAACGGAACCTTGCCTCGCTCTCCCTCAGTGCCTCCTCTGCCTGTTTGCGCTCGGTGATGTCTCTTATAATAGTTAAAGTAGCAGGTTCATCGTTAGATTCAATTGTGGTAGTGTTGAATTCAACATCAATCTCACTACTGTCTTTATGAAGTATTCTGGACTCATACACTTGTGGAACCTCTTCGCCAGAAAGACGTCTTTTAAGGTTGTCGGTAATTTGATTTAATTTGCCTTTTGGGATAAATTGGAGAAAATCTTTACCTTCCAATTCATCAACTTTAAATCCGATTATTTCCGCCAGTCGCGAATTGACAAAAGTGAGTTTTCCTTTATGTACAACAGCGATTCCATCATTTGCATGTTCTATATAAGTGCGATATTTGTCCTCGCTCTCTCTCAGGGCTTTCTCGGCCCATTTCCGCCCAGATTCTGCTTGCTCTAATTCATGGATTCTGTTTTCTAATTCTTCATAGGTCGGCTTTTTGGCCATCAGAAAATCCTCCAAATCCCTCTAAATCAGAAAAGCCCATACACCCTGCTACCTTAACTGTGTATGAGCCTTTGCAATTCATATTCGTCCCCACGTTTTTGGTTTCAGATCACGTTTTGAATACCTTTGTCTTTATCACCAGAAATATCATATCAGCTTAAGATGGTTTCCACTCAAATCCGGAGGTTTGGTTAATACCGTTGATTTCAGGGGTTCGTGCATGATCTTTGCGTAGCATAGCGGTCAAAATTTCGCAAGACTGGAAGATGTATCCTTCACATTTTTCTGGCAATATCTTGGAAAGGGGGCCGACCGTAAATAATAAAATTACCTAACAAGAAACATCACCGGCGGCTGTCTGTTGTGCTGTTCAGCGTGACGAAAAAAATGACAAAGGAAAAGGATTGCCAACTGGAAACCGGGGATATTTGAATATTTACGGTTCTTCCTCACAGGTATGCTCCTCAAAAATTGAGAATATTTTTTCATTGTGAGGGATTTTTTCTACTTCCACTAATCTGCGGCGAATCTGATTCCTCTGCCTCTCATGTGGACAATATATCGATTTATTTCAGCTAATTTTAAGGCAACAACGATATTTGACGAGGATATGCTCAAAGGGCTTTCTTTGGCTTTCTCGACAGTGTCTCATTCCTGAATCAGTTGATAGCGCAACGCCCCTTCGATCTCTTTCAGATGCGCTTCATCTTTAATCTTTTGTCCTACAATATCACGCACATAGAATACATCCGCTATCTGATCGCCCTTTGTGGCGATCTTGGCAATGCGGATATCCAGGCGGAGATCAAACAGCGTTTTTGTGATCAGGTAGAGGAACCCCGCCCTGTCATCTGCGAATACTTCGATCAAAGTGAAAAAATCAGAAGCCCTGTTATCCATGACGATCTGAGGGGGCCGTGAGGGTTTTTCATGATTGGAGAGAACGGATGACGTTCCTTTCTGTCCAAGAAGACCGGCCAGGGAAAGCTTACCTTCGAAAGTACCCTTTAGGTCGGATCTCACTTTCTGCCAGATTCTATCCGGATCAATGGGGTCGAGGGGTTTGGTTGCTTTAAAGATATCCACGGCGGTCCCATCTCTCCAGGTGTAAATATCGGCGGAGAGAATATTGACGCTGTTCAGGGCCAGAACGCCGGCCATATCCGCGAACAGCCCGGGTCTGTCTTTGGTTAAAACCGTTATTTCATAACAATCCTCCGCAGGGTTTTCCCTGGCTTCAAAGGAGAAGGCGTTTCCTGCATCCTTCCTCAACGCTTCGCTCATGCTCCGGGCCATTCCAATGTGATGAACAATATCCCGAGGTGTACGGTTCAGCAGATATCTTGGCGACATCACCTCAAAAAAGGGATCCGGATCGATGCCCTCATTTTGCACAAACATTTTTTGACGGGTCTGATCCATGGTTTGTTGAACCTTTTGCGAGGCGTCGACGGTTGCCAACTCTCCCCTTACAAGGATATTGAGAACTTTGAAAAAGAGCTCCTGAACCAGATTGGCAATCCAATCATTCCAGGCTCCGGGGCCGGTTGCCATGGAATCGGCCCATGTGAGCAGGTAAAGCATTCGGAGCTTATCAAGATTGCCGACAATGCGGGCACATTGTACAACCGACTTTTCATCACTGAGATCCCTTCGTGTGGCGGTCTCCACCAAGAGGAGATGGTGTTTGATCAAGAAAAGAACGTCTTCAGTCGCTTCTCCGGGGTAATGCATGCGCTCCAAAATTTCACGGGCTATCTCTGCCCCTCTTGCAGCATGTTTCGGGCCCACCTTGCCGATATCATGGAACAGCGCCGCTAAAAAAAGCGGCTCGGGGTCGGGGAGTTCCAGAAATATATCAAGGAGGAGCATCTCCTTCTGTGTATGGATGGCTTTGAGGCGTCTGATCGTTTCAAGGGAATGTCGCCCGACCGGAAACGTATGGTAGGCATCAAATTGAACCCGGTTTTCGATTTTTCCAAATTCGGGGACAAAAGACGATAAAAAACCAATCTCCTGCATCTGGATCAGAACATCAAATGTGTGGTTGCCATTTATAATTTTGAGGAAATCCCCTGCCGTTTGTTTCGATCTCCTGAAATTATCATCTACGAAGGGCAGAAACTCCGAAACCAGTCTACGTGCCTCCATGGAAAGAGGATATCCTGTTTGGGAACCCTGTTCGAATACGGTCATCAGCATGAGAGGGTCAGAAAGAATGACGGTCGCTGAATCGAATCCTATTTCACCCTGATAAGTATGAAAGCCCTTGAAAACGTCCAGCGCTTCGGCGCTTTTCCACGGGCCTCGCCCTTTTGGAAGATGTGTCTTGATAAAAGTGCGGTTCAAGGCCTTGACGGCAGCCATGGACGCGTGAAGATCTCCCATGAATTGTTCGACCGCCAACAGATCCTTGCAATCCCGGTAGCCCAATCTCAAGGCGATCTTTTCCTGGTATTCGAAGGTCAGCCGGTCATTTCTCCGTCCGGATAACTGGTGCAGATGATTTCGAACAAGCCAGATGAAATCCAGGCGATCTTTCAATGCCTTGTATTCATTATGGGAGAGTTTACCAGTGTACTCCAGGTCTCTTGGCTCCACCAGGTTAAAAAACGCCTTGGCCAACCAGAGGATGTAATGATAGTCCCTCAGTCCTCCGATTCCGTCTTTCAGGTCGGGTTCCAATACAATGCTGGCATCACCCTTGATATCCATTCTGATCTGATACAAGTTTTCCAACCATCGCCTGAAGACGATTTTTCTTTTTGAGGTCACCTTTTTTTGAAGGCTTTCCATCAGATCAAGGAACAGCAGGGAATCGCCGCATAAAAAGCGGGCATCCATCATGGCGGTAAGAACTTCAAAATCATCCCTGGAAAGCTTTACGCAATCTTTGATGGTGCGTGTTCCATATCCAAGATCGAGGCCCAGGTCCCACAGGGGATAAAAAATCTCCTCCGTCAACCCTTTGGCTGAACCCGGTATTTTTTGGCCAAACAGGATCAGGACGTCAATATCCGAATGAAGCGAGAGCTCACCTCTGCCGTAACCTCCCACTGCTAAAAAGGCAAATGGGGTTCTCTTGGAGAAAAGACGATGGCCCGTTTGGCTTTCCTGGAGGCTTGCCCGGAAATACTGATCCATATTTGCTGTATGATGCGTCTGGAAATTGCCAATGGTTCGACACGTCGGCAACATTGAGAGCAACTGCCTTCTGGATTTCTTGAGTTCTTCAAATGCGGATATCATTTTGATTCTTCTGATTAATAATTGTCTATTGAAAAAACCCGAACCATTCCAGGCCCCCGATTATTCCAACAAGTTTTGAATTGCAAAAGCAGCAATATGTATGCCATTGTTACCCCAGGAGATGAAAAGGTAACGGAATTAGCGGGCCATATCATCGAGTTGTGGTCCGGTCTGAATTTTTTGAGCCCCATGTCGGCCGTGGATTCCCTGTCGCTCCTTGCTACCTATTGTGCTAAATTTCTTGAAAGACATATCCATAAACCCCGTAATCCGGCAAAGCGCGTTATGGGGAAATGCCTCCTGATATCGGATACGTTTTTGTAGATTTCTGGCTGAAGAATCGACATAAATGTATTTTGCAATGGTTTACGGTTTATGGTGATCTGTTCATGGTTAGAAAACCGTGAACGGATCACTGTGAACGGATACTGTTTTCCTCGTAAACTATTTCAAACCAAACGTATTAATACCATTGATAAAATCGGTTTTAGTGATAATATTTTTCCTGAATTTCATTCCTTCTGTTTCTATAAGGATGGATTTTTGGCACCGCAATTGCATCATCTCCTTTCGAATTTTGGCTAAAACCTTTAGACAGTCAACCGGGAAACCGTAAACCGGCAACCGATAACCGTTTTTAAGCAAGGAGGAAATAAGATGAACTGTCAGTCATTTGATGATGTAAGAAAGATTGTAAAGGACATGGATATTAGCTTTGTACAATTCTGGTTTACCGATGTGCTGGGGGTACTGAAAAGCTTTGCCATTACCCCTTCAGAACTGGAAGAGGGCATGACCGAAGGCATGGGGTTTGACGGCTCTTCCATTGAGGGTTTTGCGCGAATTGAGGAAAGCGACATGATCGCTAAACCGGACCCCACCACTTTTCAACTGGTCCCCTGGCGAAGCGGCGACCGGCCCGTGGCCCGTATGTTCTGCGATGTTCTTCACCCGGACGGAACCCCCTATGAGGCGGACCCGAGGTATGTGCTGAAAAAGCTTCTCAAGAAAATTACTGAAAAGGGTTACACTTTCTACGTGGGTCCCGAGGCGGAGTATTTTTATTTCAAAGACGACAAGGGCACGGAAGTGCTGGACAAGGGCGGATACTTCGACTCCCGGCCGGTGGATATGGGAAGCAGCCTGAGGCGGGATACCATCTTTGCCCTTCAGGACATGGGGATTCAGGTGGAATACAGCCACCACGAGGTGGCGCCCAGCCAGCATGAGATCGACCTTCGGTACCAGGAGGCCATGCGCATGGCGGATAACATGATGACCTATCGCCTTGTGGTCAAGGAGATCGCCCGTCAGAATGGTGTGTATGCCACCTTCATGCCCAAACCCATTTTTGGAGAAAACGGCAGCGGTATGCATGTGCATCAGTCCCTGTTTTTAAAGGATAAGAATGCCTTTTATGATGCGTCGGACGAATTCAATCTGTCCACAGTTGCCAAGCAGTATATTGCCGGTTTGATGCGACACGCGCCGGAAATTACGGCCATTTGCAATCAGTGGGTCAACTCCTACAAACGTCTGGTGCCCGGCTATGAGGCGCCGGTTTATGTATCCTGGGCCCGACGGAATCGTTCTGCCATGATTCGTGTTCCCATGTACAAACCGGGCAAGGAAAATGCCACCCGTATTGAATTCAGGTCCCCTGATCCGTCCTGTAACCCGTATCTGGCCTTTGCGGTGATGCTGGGGGCGGGTCTCAAAGGGATTGAAAATAAATATGAACTGGTGGCACCTGTGGAAGAAGACATCTTTGAGATGAATCCGGCGGAAAGAAAAGCCCACGGGATCACCGATCTTCCCGGGACCCTGTATGCCGCCCTCCTGGCCACGGAAAAGAGTGAAATGGTGAGGGATGTGCTGGGGGACCATGTGTTCAACAAATTCATTGAAAACAAACGGATCGAATGGGATTCCTACCGAACCCATGTGAGCCAGTATGAATTGGATAAGTATCTGTCCACTTTATAACCCTTATAACACCATAAACCGCAACACTGAACGTCCCTCTCCGTTTTCGGAGGGGGGCGATTTTGTGCGTCGATTGGCGAGTGGGTATTTTTTTAGTCCATGAACAGTTCTGATATTTAGAAAGGATTCATCCAGGAAATGATAAAAGGAAAGAGGCGCAAATTGGCGCTTTTTTATTGTCAGAATGTCCCTGAAAGCCGGGAGAAGGATCGACAGGCTCTGGAAGAGGATTGTGGCGACGCCATTTCCCTCTTTCCCATGCCCTGTAGTGGAAGGGTTGAACCGGTCCATCTGCTCCGGGCCTTGGAAGAATTTGCCGACGCTGCCTATGTGATCGCCTGCCCTGAAGGTGCCTGTCGCAATTTTGAAGGGAATCTGAGGGCCAAAAAGCGGATCGAAAGAACAAGATCGATCATTGAAACCATCGGCCTTGAAAGAGAAAGGGTGGGGTTGATGGTCTGCTCAAAAGAGAACCCTAGACCCCTGGCTGTTCTGGCCCGAGAGATCATGAACAAGGTTTCGTCTCTGGGACCGTCGCCAGCGCTGGGTCCCGAGGCCCTAAATGATGAGGAGAAAGGGATATGATCACAGGAGAACAAAAGCCTGTTCGTGAGATCAGGCGAATGATTGCCCCATACAAGCGGATACTGGTGCTGGGTTGCGGCTCATGCGTTGCCGAGTGCGCATCAGGGGGGGAAAAGGAAACAGCCATGCTGGCGTCAGCGCTACGCATGGCCGCCCGAATGAATGATGAGGATGTGGTCATCGAAGAAATGACCCTGGACCGGCAGTGCGTCATGGAGTTTGTGATTCAACTGGACAAATCCATCGATCCCTACGACGCGGTGTTGTCTCTTGGTTGCGGCGCCGGCGTTCAGGCCGTGGCGGACATGTATCCGGAAGTGCCCATAATCCCCGGGCTTAACACCGAATTCCTGGGTGAAACAAAGGCCCAAGGGGTATGGGCGGAAACGTGCCTGGGATGCGGGGATTGCATGCTTTACGATTTTGGCGGCATCTGTCCTTTGGCCCGCTGTTCCAAGCAGATTCTAAATGGTCCGTGCGGTGGATCCGTGGATGGGAAATGCGAAGTGAACCCGGACATACCGTGCGCCTGGCAGCTGATTATTGATCGTTTGGACAAATTCGGTGCACTGGACCGGCTGGAAGAAATTTACCCCCCCAAAGACTGGTCTACGAAACAGGGTGGGGGCCCCAGAAAGATTATCAGGGAGGATCAGCAAAAGTGAGCCACGAAAGCCAGCTAAAGAACGTTCTTGTTCAGGGTAAATTTGCTGTAACAGCGGAATGCGGTCCTCCGAAAGGGGCAGACCCTGAGGTGATATTAAAAAAAGGCGAATTGTTGCGGGGCATGGTGGACGCGGTGAACGTGACCGATAATCAGACGGCCATTGTTCGCATGTCAAGTCTTGCCGCATGCGGCCTGCTTAAAACAGCCGGGCTTGATCCGGTGTTGCAGATGGTGGTTCGGGACCGGAACCGCATCTCGCTCCAGTCGGATATCCTGGGGGCTTCGGCCCTTGGCATTCGCAATGTGCTTTGTCTCTCCGGCGACCACCAGATTTTCGGCAATCAGCCCCAGGCGTTAGGGGTTTTCGATCTGGATTCCATCCAGTTTGTTCAGGTTGTCAAGGGGATGCGGGACGACGGGGTCATTACGGGGGGGGATTCCCTGGACCATAAACCGGATATGTTTATCGGTGCCGCCGCCAACCCTTTTGCGGACCCCTTAAGATTCAGGATTGTCAGATTAGCCAAAAAGATCAAGGCCGGGGCCGACTTTATTCAGACCCAGTGCATTTACAATCTGGACCGCTTTGAGACCTGGCTTTCCATGGCTGCTGACAAGGGTTTGACGGAAAAAGCCTTTATCCTGGGCGGCGTGACGCCACTCAAATCCGCCGGCATGGCCAAATACATGAAAAATAAGGTGGCCGGTATGGATATCCCCGATGATGTGATCAAACGCATGGAAGGGGTTCCCAAAGATAAACAGCGGGAGGAAGGGATCAACATCTGCGTGGAAACCACTTTAAGGTTAAAAGAGCTCTCTGGTGTAAGCGGTGTGCATATCATGGCCATCGAATGGGAAGAGGCCGTGGGTGAAATTGTAAAACGGGCAGGGCTCTATCCCAGACCGGCCCTTTGCAGGGCATAGGGGGGACTTAATATGCCGTCCAAATATGTGATCCATACGGAAACCGTTCCCCGTCGTTTTCAGCCGCTGATCCAGTCCGGCATTATCGCTTGGGAGGAAGGTTGTCTCAAATGCCCCGTCTGCGTTAAGAAAAAGTGCGTTTACGGCGTTTATGACCATCGGGGCTTGGATGCCAGGCAGATGGTGGAATCCATCGACAATGAGTGTATGAATTGTTTGAGGTGCGTACAGGGGTGCCCCAATGAACTGATTCACAAATCCATTAACCCTGAATTTATGGCCATGGGGGATGAATACTGGGCTCCCAATATTATCGCCAGCCTGTGGAAGCAGGCGGACAGCGGAAAAATACCCGTGTCCGGGGCCGGCTATCCGGGGCCTTTCAGCGGACCCGGTTTCGATGCCATCTGGACAGACATGAGTGAGATCGTGAGACCCACCCGCGACGGCATCCATGGCCGCGAATATATCAGTACCGCCATTGATCTCGGGAAAACGCCGGGCCATCTTGTTTTTGATCCGGAAGGCGGTCTTCTTGAGGGTGGTCCGGAACTTCTGGATATCCCTTTACCCATTATCCTCAGGACCCCGGAATTTGGGGCCATAAGTGAACAAACCATTTCAGGATGGGCTGAAGCGGCAAAAAGGCTGGGAACGCTTTTCTCTCTCTCTACGGAAATGTCGGCCAAAATACCGGAAGAATACGGTCCGTGGCTTTTGCCGTCCATTTCAGTGGATGCCGAGGCTCTGGAAGAACTTCCTTCGGGGTGCCGCATGGTGGAACTGACGCTTGATGATGGCTGGCATGAAGCGGTGAAGGAGGGAATGGCCCTTGACCCAAAGGTTTTAATCTCCGCTAGAATATCCATGGCGAACGGTATGGAAGAAAAAGCGCTGCAATGGGTGGAAGCAGGCATTCCCATTATTCACCTGGAAGGAAATTTCCAAGGCAGAGGTTTTGACGCCCCGGAAAAATTTCTGAAAGATGGTATCCGTTCCGTCCACATGAAATTGGTTGAGGCCGGGATCAGGGACAATGTTACCCTTCTGGCCAGTGGTGGGATTTCCATGGCCGAGCATGTGGCCAAGGCGATCATCTGCGGTGCGGACGGTGTTTTTATGGATTTTCCCATGCTCATTGCCATGGAGTGCCGCATGTGCCGGCGTTGCGAAAAGGGGTTGAGTTGCCCGGTGGATATTCAGGACGCATCATCTGATTGGACAGCCGGCAGGGTTATTAATCTTGTGGGTGCCTGGCATAACCAGCTCCTGGAAGTGATGGGTGCCATGGGGATCCGGGATGCACGCCGTCTGCGCGGAGAAGTGGGCCGGGCCATGTTCTTTGAACAGTTGGACAAGGAGACCTTTGAAGGCATGGGAACGGTTGAGGAGGAGTGTGAACTTGAATAATTCGGAATCTTTTCAATTACCTGATACAAAACGGACGTCTTCCCGATTCAGAAATCCCATCGGGAAGTACCGGTTGCACCGGAGTAATGCGTGTGTGGCTTGCGGTAAATGTGTGGACATTTGCCCTTATGAAGTCCATGTGGCCAGAAGGGGCCGGGTGCGCATTGAAAATGCCTATCGTTGTGTGGGTAAGGACTGTGAAAATCCGTGCACCCAAATATGCCCGGAGCAGGCGCTTTCATTAAAGAGAAACCCGGATTTTGAAATTTTGGGAGATCGCCGATGGCCTCCGGATCTCCTGGCCAGCGCCTGGCATATGGCTGAATTCGGGAACGTTCCCGAAAAAGGCCTTGAGTACAAAATCGGCGCCTCCGAAGGGGGCTTTGATAAACTGCGTATCGCTTTTCGTAGGGGCGAAAAATCTTTCGCCCCTACAGATGAAGAAATGGACCTGAGTGTCCTCTTGAACCGGCGCAAAGATAATGCCCATCTGGCCCGGATCGAAGTGCCTTTTTACGGCGGCGGCATGAGCTACGGGTCTGTCAGCATCAACACCATGCTGAGCCGGATGAAAGCGGCGGCAGCACTTGGCACCTTCTGTTGTACCGGCGAAGGGGGATACCCCGATGAGCTCAAACCCTACGACGATCACGTGATCACACAGGTGGCCACCGGGCTTTTCGGGGTGCGTGAAGAGACCCTTCAACGGGTTAAGATTGTTGAGTTCAAGTATGCCCAGGGCGCCAAGCCGGGACTGGGTGGACATCTGCTGGGCGACAAGGTGACCCCCGGTGTGGCCCGTATGCGTGAAGCCGTGGTGGGATATCCGCTTTTTTCACCCTTTCCCTTTCACAGCGTCTATTCGGTGGAAGATCACAAAAAACATGTGGACTGGATCAAGGCCATCAACCCCAAAGCCCTGGTCTCCGTTAAAGTGTCCACCCCCACGGATGTGGATATGGTGGCGGTGGGAAGCTATTACGCCGGCGCCCACATCATCCACCTGGACGGCAGCTACGGCGGTACGGGGGCCGCACCCGATATTGCCAAAAAAAATATCGCCATGCCCATTGAATACGCCCTGCCCAAAGTTCACAAGTTTCTGACGGAAGAAGGCGTCAGGGATAAGATAACGGTCATCGCCAGCGGTGGCATTCGAACACCCCACGATGTGGCCAAGACCATTGCCCTGGGCGCTGACGGCGTCTGTACGGGAACGGCGGACCTGGTGGCGCTGGAGTGCATAAGGTGCCATAACTGCGAAAGCGGACGGGGTTGCGCCAGGGGCATTGCCTCCACCGATAGCGAATTGATGAATCTGATCGAGGTGGAATGGGGAACCCAGCGGATTTTGAACCTGTTTCTCTCCTGGCGACAGGAGTTGGTTCGCATTTTGAAGAAACTGGGCATGAAAAGCCTGAAAGAACTGGTGGGGCGCACCGATTGCCTGGTGCATCTGGATTATATGAAGAGTGGTGGCGATAAATGAAAAATAATACCCTTGTAGAAAGCGTGATTCAATCGAGGAAAGCCCTGGTCGAGGATTTCCCCAAAAAATCCTGTTTTGAAACGGAGACCGAAGGAGGGTGCGGCGTTACCGGATTTGCTTGCAGCATTCCGGTCAGGGGAAAGCATATTTACGAACCGAGCAAGCAGATGCACAATCGGGGAAACGGGCGCGGCGGCGGCATTGCGGCCATGGGTTTTGAGGCGCGAATGCTGGGTGTTTCCCATGAGATTCTTGAAAAGAGCTATATTCTTCAGATCGCCGTTTTAGAGGAAGCGGTGGTGAATGATCTTGAAAAGCGGTTTATTGATCCCTTTTTGGATGTTCACTTTTCAGAACGGATTCCCCATGTGCCGGACTACCGGGATATTCGGGGCCTGGATGTGAAGCCCCCGGAAGTGCTCCGGTATTTTGTACGGGTGAAACCGGAAGTTTTGAATCATTTCAGAGACCAAAACGGCTTGGCGGAAATGCCGATCCGTCGGGTTGAGGATGAATTCGTCTACCAGAACAGCTTTAATGTCAACAAGGCCTATTATGATGCCTATGGCGAACAGCACGCCTTTGTGTTGAGCCATGGCCGGAATTTCTTCATCCTCAAAATTGTAGGATACGCAGAAAAGGTAGTGCAATATTATCAGCTGGACAACTTCAAAGCCCATGTATGGATCGCCCACCAGCGATACCCCACCAAGGGCAAGGTCTGGCATCCGGCAGGCGCCCATCCCTTTGTGGGGCTCAACGAAGCCCTGGTGCACAACGGCGATTTTGCCAACTACCATTCCGTGGCGGAATATCTGAGACAGAAAAATCTCTATCCACAGTTCCTGACGGATACGGAAGTGTCGGCGCTTCTCTTTGATCTTTACAGCCGGACTTACCAATATCCGTTGGAGTATGTGATCGAGGCCCTGGCCCCCACCATGGAACGGGATTTCGATCAACTGCCCGAAGATAAACAGCAAATCTACCGGGCCATTCAGGCCGCCCATGTGCACGGGTCTCCGGACGGCCCCTGGTTTTTCATTATCGCCAGAAACGATACGGAGAACGACCGACTTCAGTTGATCGGCATCACCGATACGGCCATGCTGCGGCCCCAGGTTTTCGGGTTGCACGACGGCCAGGTACAGGTTGGGCTCATCTGTTCCGAGAAACAGGCCCTGGACGCCACCCTTAAAAGCTTGGCCGATGAAGACCCCCGAGTGGGTACAGTGGCCGATCGGTGTTGGAACGCCCGGGGCGGTAGCTATACGGATGGGGGCGCCTTCATCTTTAATTTAGACAAGACGGGTAATTTGGACAAGACGGGTAATGGGGTTACGGAACGACGCATCACCTGCGTGGACAAATTCGACTGCGAGATCGAGCCCCCCCCCGAAGACCAGAAGGCCTATCTTCCCGGCAGGGTGTACTACCTGGATGAAGGGGAGGAGAAAGACCGGTTCGATGTCTCCCGGTTTTTTGACCTTCAGCGGGATGATCTTCTGTTTGAGTACATGCGCGATGAACTGGGTACTTGGGATTTCTCGGATTTTATGGACTGCCTCCAGGAGGTGAAGGGCTGGGCACTCAAAGGGGATGCCCATTTGGAGATGGCCCTTTCGGTGTTGACCCGATTATTGGACCGGCGTTACCCCACATACGACAAGAAGCGTCGGTCCATTCTGCAGATGGTCAACCAGACTCTGGAGACCATATTCCGCCATTTTCCATCCCTGGCCCGTGAAGACGTCAAGAGCGCCTATCGCTTGGTGGACTGGGAGACCCGGCAATTTTTCAGAGGCCCCTCTTATGATGAAAAGGTCTTAATTATCGATGCGTCTCTATTTCCACCGGAAGGAGACCATTGCGACAGCCGTCTGATGGCAGAGGCCTTCTTGCGCGGTTGGCGGCGGTTCATTGTATTCGGCCTCAAGGGACAGCGGTTTCATGGATGTGGTATGGGGCCTGATTCAGGGGGTGTTCGCATTGACATTTACGGTTCTTCGGGGGATTACCTGGGTTCGGGAATCGACGGGATGAGCATCCATGTGCACGGCAATGCCCAGGATCAGTTGGGGCAGATCATGAAAGCCGGCAAAATGGTGATTTATGGGGACACAGGCCAGACATTCATGTACGGCGCCAAAGGGGGCGAGGTCTATGTGATGGGAAATGCCGCAGGCCGGCCGCTGATTAATGCCGTGGGTCGTCCCCGAGTGGTGATCAACGGTACCTGTCTGGACTACCTGGGTGAATCTTTTATGGCGGGCGATCCCCATAACGGGGGCGGGTTTGTGGTCTTAAACGGCATGACCTTTGACGACCAGGGGAATATCTTGCCCCAGGAGACGCCGTACCCGGGTTCCAATCTTTTCAGTCTGGCTTCGGGCGGTGCCATCTACGTTCGCGATCCGCACCACATGATAGACGACCAGCAATTAAACGGGGGCGCGGTGCTGGGCCTTGAAAAGAAGGACTGGGATCTTATCTTACCCTACCTGAAGGAAAATGAGCGCATGTTCGGGATTTCCATTGAAAAGGATCTCCTGGTGGTCGATGGGGTGACAAAAAGCCCTTTAGAGATTTATCGAAAAGTTATACCCGTCCAGGCCGTTGATCTTTCAAAAGATGGCTTGGAGGAGCAAGGAGACTGTACCGTATGAAAAAGATTGAGGCCATTATAAAGCCGTTTAAGCTAGACGAGGTAAAAGACGCAATACTAAAACTGGGCGTGAGCGGGATCACCATGAGCGAGGTCAAAGGCTTCGGTCGGCAGAAAGGTCACAAGGAGATCTATCGTGGGGCTGAGTATGTTGTTGATTTTCTGCCTAAAATAAGAATTGAAGTGGTGGTGCCTGCAGAGCTGGCGCCTCAGGTGGTGGAAGCCATCAAGGAAAAGGCCTACACCGGCGAGATCGGGGATGGCAAAATCTTCATGATTCCCATTGAAAAGGCTGTGCGTATTAGAACCGGCGAAGAAGATCGGGACGCCATTTAAGGCGAACATTTTGAAAGGATCTCAGAAAAGGGTCCAGGTATTTCTTTCGGAAAGGGAAGCCCTGGTGGCGGAAGGGTTTTCGTCTGAAACGGGTCTCAGGTTTTCCCATCAATACGCCGATTTGATGGATCGATTTATCCGGGATCTTTTCCTGACGGCCGGATTTCGGCAGAGCAACCGGCCCGAAAGCGATAATGCTCTGGCCGTGGTTGCCTTGGGCGGTTACGGACGACAGGAGCTCTGCCTGGGTTCGGATGTGGACCTGATGGTGATTCATCGGGGTGACCTGTCGTCTGAAATGGCGGAAATCATCCGCCATGCCCTTTACCCCTTATGGGATGCCAAGCTGGAGGTTGGTTATTCTATCCTGACGTTTCAAGAGTGCATTCGATTGGCCATGACTGATTTTCGGATGCTTACCTCACTGATGGACAGCCGTTTCTTTGTGGGATCCCGATATTTCTACAGGCTCTACAGGGAAGCATTCTGGTCCCGCATGGCCCGCGAAAAAGATTCCCTTCTGGGGAAATTTCTCATCTCAAGACGGGAGCGGGCTGACCGCAACAAGGGGGAAGGCTGTTTTGTTGAGCCGGACCTGAAAGAGGGATTGGGGGGCCTTCGGGACATTCATCTCATGAGTTGGATGGCCCGAATCTGGTTTGATTGCAAACGCCTGGGCCAGATGAAGCGTTTTGCGGCCTTCAGCCATTTTGAGATTCGAAAGCTGGCGGCGAGCAGAAGTTTTCTCCTGAAAATTCGGAATCACCTGCACTGGCTTGCCCGTCGCAAAGAAGACAGCCTCCGGCTTCCTTACCAGGACCAGATTTCAAAAATTCTCGGCTATGAGGATAAACCCCGTATCTCCGGCCCTGAAAAGCTCATGCGGGATGTCTACCTTCATCTAAACAGGATCCGGTATCGTCATGAAGAATTTCAGGTGAAGATGCTGGACATGATCGATCCTTCGCCCATGGAGTCGGCCCAAAAAGATCTCCCTTCTGAATTTGCTGTTTTAAAAGGGCATATTGTTTTGGGTGAGGGGGTGCTTTCTGAAATGGATCCCCTGGTCATTTTGAGGGGCTTGAAAGAAGCAAACGAGCGGGGACTTTTTTTGGGTTCCGGGTTTATCTGGGAAGGGAAGAAGATTATCAGTCGGAAACGGAAGCTTTTGAGCCGATCGGACCCGGGAAAAGCCCTTTTTCTGGATCTGATTCTGAAGCCTCAAAATCCTGAAATTATACGACTGGCCCTTGAGATTGGGCTCATCGGCCTGTTTATCCCGGAATTCAAGAAAATTCGGAATCTGCCCCAGTTCGGATTTTATCACGTCATGACCGTTGATCTCCATTCCTTGAGAACCCTGGACGTGATCAACGACATTACAAAAGGGGGCTATGATGAAAAGTGGCCCGTTTTCAAAGCTGTTTTTGAGGAAATAGAATTCCCTGACCGACTTTTCCTGGCAGCTCTCTTGCACGATATCGGAAAAGGATACGGAGAAGACCATTGTATTCGGGGACCCCAAATGATCCCAAAGATTCTGTCGCGTCTGGGCTTTGAAAAAGCATCTGTTCGAGCAGTCTCTTCATTGGTTCGATATCACCTTCTCATGCCCCGTGTCGCCCAGCGCAGGGACCTTCGGGACGAGAAGACCTGCGTTCAGGTGGCCCAGGCCATTCAGGATCGGCAGCTGTTAAAAATGCTTTTTCTGCTATCCGTTGCGGACAGCTTCGCCACGGGTCCCATGGCCCGGAGCGACTGGAAGATCATGCTCCTGGCGGAATTGTTTCACAAGGTCCAGCGCATATTGGAACGGGGCATCCTGGCAACGCCGGATGCCACCCAGGAGATTGAGCGAAAGCGGGTGCGCATTCGGGAAATGATGTTACAGGATTTTGAGAAGAAAGCGGTTAATCATCTCATTGACCAGGCATCTTCCCGGTATATTTTAAATACGTCCCTTCAAGACATGGTCGCCCACTTCTCCCTTGCGTTGAACCTGGGGGACCGAAAGCACGTTTGGAAACTGGCAAAACGGAAAAGCGCTTCCGTCACCCGGATTATTCAGGTGACCTACGACAAACCAGGGTTATTCAGCAAGATGGCCGGTGTTTTAGCCCTGAACAACATGGACATATTGTCCGCGAGCATCTTTACTTTGAAAAACGGCCTGGCTTTTGATACCTACGAGGTGACCAATCCGCCGGACGTTTACCATGAAACGGAAAATTGGGCCAAAACGCAACAGGACCTCCGAAATGCTTTGGATGAGCGTCTTTCTCTGGATCGCTTGATCAAGGAGAAGCGGGACGCCAAGCTGCCTGCTCCATACGGACCACAGGTTAGAAAAAAAATCGTCGTCAACAACGAAGACTCGGATTTTTTCACCCTCATTGAAATTCGGTCGAGCGCCAGGCTGGGGCGCCTTTATGATCTGGCGTGCGTGATTTTTTCCATGGACCTTGACATTCGAACGGCAAAAGTCAACAGTGACGGAGAAAAAATGACAGGCGTTTTCTATGTGCGGGATTCGGGTGGCGAGAAGATTTATGAACCGGATGTCATCGAGGAAGCCAGAGGACGTTTGATGGCGGTGTTGTGATTAAATATGAAGAATAAAAACCTAGAAAAATTAGGCGCCTATCCTCCCTCTCAGGGACTTTACAGCGGTCGATATGAACATGACAGTTGTGGGGTGGGGTTTGTGGCCAATATTGATGGATCTGAAGATCATGCCGTCATTGCAAACGGGCTCCGAATCTTGCAGAATCTCATGCACCGCGGCGCCGTGGGAGGCGATCAGACCACCGGAGATGGGGCGGGTATTCTATTCCAATTGCCGGATTTGTTTTTCAAAAGGGTATGCAGGGATCTGAGCATCATACTGCCCCCGGTAGGCCAATACGGTGTGGGCATGGTGTTTCTGCCCCAAGAGCCTGATGCGCGTCAGAAATGGGTTCGTGAAATCGAAACGGCTGTTTCGGCGGAAGATCTGAAACCCCTGGGCTGGCGCGACGTCCCGGTAAATGACAATGTCATTGCCGGTGAGGCCAAAGCCATGCAGCCCTGGATCAGCCAGTGCTTTGTGGGTGGCGGGGCCCTTCAAGGGGCGGCTCTGGAACGTAGGTTGTACCTGGTGCGGAAGGCCATCGAGAAACGGGTCGTGACGCTCGGAAGGCCGGAAAATACCTGCTACCTGCCCAGCTTGAGTTGCCGCACCATCGTGTACAAGGGGCTCTTTACCGGTCCGCAACTGGCCGGTTTTTATCAAGACCTTGGAGATCCGGAAATGGTCAGTGCCATGGCTGTGGTGCATCAGCGATACAGCACCAACACCTTTCCGTCCTGGGAACTGGCGCAGCCCTTTCGCTACCTGGCCCATAACGGGGAGATCAATACCCTCAGGGGTAATCTGAATCTGATTCGGGCCCGGGAGCAGTCTCTGGAATCGGAATTGTTCGGGGCCGGTATCCAAAATCTAACCCCCGTCATTGATGATCGGGGGAGTGATTCCGCCTGTCTGGACAATGCCCTTGAACTGCTGACCAGTGCCGGCAGGTCCCTATCCCACGCCATGCTCATGCTCATACCCGAAGCGTGGGGTGTGAAGTATCCCATGGGTCCGGACCAGCGGGGTTTCTTTGAATATCATGCGGGCCTTATGGAACCCTGGGACGGTCCGGCGGCCGTGGCGTTTTCCGACGGAAGTCAGGTGGGCGCCATGCTGGATCGAAACGGCCTCCGGCCGGCACGGTACACCATCACCCGGCAAGGGGTCATCGCCTTCGGGTCGGAAGCGGGCGTTCTGGAATTTGCCCCCGAAGACGTGGTGGAGAAAGGCGCCCTGGGTCCCGGCCAGATGATTCTGGTGGATTTTGACAAAAAACGGGTGTTGAAAAACGGTGAAATCAAGACCTTGAATGCCCGGCGGCAACCCTACCGGCGATGGGTGGACGAGAATCGGATTACCCTCAGGGGGTTTTACGGGGAGGTGGCCTCCATCAAACCGGATTTGGCCCGGCTGCCGTTTTTGCAGAAACTGTTCGGTTATACCCGCGAAGACCTCCAGATGATCATGGCTCCCATGGCCACAACGGGACAGGAGCCTGTGGGTGCCATGGGGGCGGATACCCCCCTGGCCGTGTTTTCCGAAAAGAATCAGTTGCTCTTTGGGTACTTCAAGCAGCTTTTCGCCCAGGTGACCAATCCTCCCATTGACCCGGTCCGGGAAGAACTGGTCATGAGCCTCATGACCTTTATCGGAAACCCGGGTAACATTCTGGTTGAAAGTCCCCGCAGCAGTCGATTGATCAAGCTGCTTCATCCCATTCTGACCAACGAGGACCTGATCCGTTTGAGGGATCTGAACATGGAGGGGTTCCGTGCAAAAACCGTTGGAATGGGGTTTCCCACCAAGGGCGGTGGCGTCATGCTGGAAACGGCCCTGGACCGGATCTGCCGGGAGAGCGGAACGGCCATTAACAAGGGCCACTCGGTGATTATCTTAAGTGATC
>JABGPV010000700.1:0-243 GCA_018644785.1 Deltaproteobacteria bacterium
GTAACTATTCAGCATACGCCCCACCGAGGGGATTATGATTCAAAACACACATGAATCCATCCCTGGAGCTGTTGGAAAACGTCCTGTTTCCCATCGTTTTGAATCATAATCCCCTCGGTGGGACAATGTGGTAAATAGTTGCAAAAGAAGAAGCGGGGGAAATTTGTTTGATTAAGGCAGGATGTCCGTTTTATGTTCCGCTTTTAAAAGAAAAAAAGAACGATGGATTATTGAACGTCCTGC
>JABGPV010000700.1:252-678 GCA_018644785.1 Deltaproteobacteria bacterium
AAGTCCCGTAAAGATTGGACATTTTGCAGACAAAATGCCAACGCGACGTGTTTCTTTAGCGCCAATGAGAAACACTTGAGTAATTTTTGAGCCAACCCTTATGCAATCATTTATTGTGGGTGTGAAGTGATACCGTTGTCTAAAAATAAAATTGATTCTTTCTGCCGTATCTTTGACGTACCGGAGTTTGTGACCCCCTGGCTGCATCGATTTTTCGAGATTCAAGAGATAGAATTGGTACTTGACCTTGCAGACCAGAAAGATAATCCGTCCCGGGACACGGATTTTCTAAATCGCTGTAACCGTCGAGGGCTGATCAGCTTTGACGCCGATGGGAACCCGCTTCTGGCCGATTTCCATGTGCGATACGATATCTGGGCTCTCTTCGAAGGGTGGCAGGATGTTCCGGATGAGATCAGAATCAAG
>JABGPV010000701.1 GCA_018644785.1 Deltaproteobacteria bacterium
GCGGGGCGGTCCGGGCTGGGTGCGGTCATGGGGAGCAAGAACTTGAAAGCCATTGCCGTGAGCGGCACAGGGCAGGTGGATGTGGCCGATGTTCCGGCCTACAGCCAGGCGGTCATGGATTTTCTGGAAGAGGGCCGGAAAAACCGCGTTCTGTACAACCGGCGCATGTACGGCACATGGGCACTGCCGGGCCGTGCCAACAAGAGCGGCACCCAGGCCACGCGGAATTTCCAGGAAGGGTACTCGAAGGCCTTTGAATGGTATGAGGACCCCAATAACGTGAGGGACCATATTCGCGTTCGCGATGAGGCCTGTTTCGGATGTCCCTTTGCGTGCAGTAAACGAAGCCGCATCAAAGACCCCGAATACCCTTGGACCACCAAAGGTCCTGAGCATGAGAGCATGGCACTGTTGGGCTCAAACTGCGGTTTCGGGGACCTGGACGATATCTGCAGGGCCAATTATTTGTGCAATGAATTGGGCATGGATACCATTACGGCCGGCGCTACCATATCCTGTGCCATGGAATTGTTCGAATCGGGCTACCTTCCGGAAGAAGATCTGGGATATGCCATGGGGTTCGGTAACACCCAAGCCATGATGGCGCTGCTCAAAAAGACGGCCATCCGCCAGGAGTTTGGTGAAGTGCTGGCCGAAGGGGGGAAGTTTGTTGCTGAA
>JABGPV010000702.1 GCA_018644785.1 Deltaproteobacteria bacterium
AACCACTGCATAAGGATGCAACCGATTTGATCAGCCGTGTTGTTGAATCGATCGGCATCGCCTTCCAGTCTGCCAACTCACGAGAGGCCCTAGGGCTTGCCTTGAAAGACTCACAAACACTGTCAGAAGAACTCCAAGTACAGCAAGAGGAGCTACAAGAGAGCAACGAACAGTTAGAGGAGCAGTCTCAAGCACTGGATACTTCACGCAAGGATGTGGAGGAGCGTAATCGCCGTCTGCAATCTGCACAAGGGGAGCTTAATGAGCGGGCTGAGCAGCTGGAACAGTCGAGTAAGTACAAATCTGAATTCCTCGCCAATATGAGCCATGAGCTACGTACCCCACTGAACTCTATCCTGCTGCTCTCCAAGTTGATTGCAGGAGGGGATGTGGAGAGTGAGGAGGAGCGACGTAACAATGCACAGGTAATCTATGATGCGGGCAACGACCTGTTGGGGCTGATTAATGAGGTGCTAGACCTCTCGAAGATTGAGGCAGGCAAGATGGCCATCCATCTGGGCAATATTGATGTCACTCAGTTTGCCAACAGCTTTAAGTCACTGTTTGAACCTCAGGCAAAAGAGAAGGGGCTGGAGTTTAGCGTTCAGGTTGAAGAAGGTTTGCCACAGCATATTCAGAGTGATCAAGACCGTCTGCAACAGGTACTACGCAACTTC
>JABGPV010000703.1 GCA_018644785.1 Deltaproteobacteria bacterium
AAGAACACTGTATTGAAGCTGGTTTAAAGAATCCCAACTTAGGAAGAATATCTCTTGTTAATCTAAAGTGAGGATCTTGATCAATAGCATGAGGAATTAAACACGCCATTTTCTTTTTCTTAAGTATTGAAGGAAGAAATGCTGGAACTGCCTGCATTGCAGTATAAAAAAACATACCCACATTATCACTATCGCCCAAACCAAAACAAGACTTGATTGAAGAAGCTGTTAATTTCTTTGCTACCTTAATCGCCTCAGGATACATTATACTAGCATGTTTGGTGTCAATTAAGAAATGAGTTTTTTTAGGATTAAAACCAAGCGCAATAACATCCAACATATTATCCTTCATCAATTCTTGAATTTCCTCAAAAGACTTGTCCTTAAATAAAAACTTTTCATCATCAGTAAACTGAAACCACAAATCTACATCCAGTACGTCCTGCAACCATTTAGTAAATTTCCAAACCATTGCGTGACCCAGATGAATTGAACCAGAAGGTCCACAACCAGTATATAAAAATAAATTATCTTTTTCATGCTCTTTTAGAGCAAACTCCAAATCACGATGAGCAAAAAATATTTTTCTATCCAACATGAAGTTGTTTTTTCCTGCAATTTTATTGATTTTATCAATAAGAGAGGTAGTTATCTTTTGAACCCCGAACTCTCTAAT
>JABGPV010000704.1 GCA_018644785.1 Deltaproteobacteria bacterium
GTTTTCAGGCGTGCCGGTTCCGCCTCCCATCTCTGAAGAAGCAAGAATGATCAGCAAAAAGAGCAAATAAAATGAGTGAAATTCTGATACAGATTGACGGAAAAGAAGTTAAAGCCAGGGAAGGGATGACCGTCCTGGAGGCAGCTAAAGGAGCGGGGATATTTATACCCACCCTTTGTCACCACGAACAATTGGAGCCCTTCGGCGGGTGCCGGATTTGTATTGTGGAAACGGAAAGCGGTGGCAAGACAATGCTGGCTGCTTCCTGTGTTTATCCGGTAGAAGAAAATATGGTCGTCAATACCAGATCTGAGAAAATAGACAGAATTCGCAAATCTCTTCTGGAACTCTTGATGGCGCATGCTCCGGATTCCCCGCAATTGAATGAATTGGCCGAAGAATATGGCGCAGACAGAGATCGTTATGAAAAAGAAACCTCGTTTTGCATTCACTGTGGTTTATGTGTCAGATATTGTGCCGAGGTCGAAAAGAAGGATGCCATTGGATTTGTTGACAGAGGTGTGAGGAAGGAAATCAGTTTTGTTCCGGAAATAGCCTCCAGGGAGTGCAACGCCTGCAAGAGATGTTTTCCACTCTGCCCGACATCATATCTCCAGGCTGCATTCGTGCTGACTGAATCCTTCTCGTTTCCGAGCGAATCTTCCGAACACAAAT
>JABGPV010000705.1 GCA_018644785.1 Deltaproteobacteria bacterium
GGTCTGTGGGTGTTCCTTAATGCCGGTTCATCCCCACGTGTGTGGGGAACACCACGCTCTTTTCCACCAAGTGTACAGATAACCCGGTTCATCCCCACGTGTGTGGGGAACACTCAAATCAATCGCCAAGCGCTTTTTATGCAGGCGGTTCATCCCCACGTGTGTGGGGAACACGATTTGTATGAAGCTAAACCGCCTGGTTTCAACGGTTCATCCCCACGTGTGTGGGGAACACTTATAAAAGAGATGGTTTCCGATGCCAACAGTATGCCTATGTCCGGTTCATCCCCACGTGTGTGGGGAACACCCGTTAGCAACAACAATAATAACGCCAAAAACAGGTTCATCCCCACGTGTGTGGGGAACACATAAAGGCCCAATTGATTGCGTCTCTACTTTTCGGTTCATCCCCACGTGTGTGGGGAACACAGTATCAGTAATCGTAGTATCAGAACCAAGAACGGTTCATCCCCACGTGTGTGGGGAACACGTTCCCCGCTAAACTCAACCGAACCATCAGCACGGTTCATCCCCACGTGTGTGGGGAACACGATGAACAGTTGGCTGCGTACATGAAGAAAACCGGTTCATCCCCACGTGTGTGGGGAACACTTTCAATCCAAAACAATCCCGATCAATAACAGCGGTTCATCCCCACGTGTGTGGGGAACACCG
>JABGPV010000706.1 GCA_018644785.1 Deltaproteobacteria bacterium
GTCCAGCTCAAAGTTGCTCTACTCTCATCTTAATCTACAAGCGGTAAGTGTCACCTTGAAAGGGCTGGAGCTGCCAGAGTAAAAGGAAAGATGTTGGGACGACCTAAAGGCCCGGGAAAATCAAAGCTGAACAAATTCAGACCGGAGATTGAAGCATTGCTGAAGAATGGGTCCCCGAAGACGTTTATTGCGAAAAGATATGGAACAACGCCGCCCAATCTGCATAATTGCTTGAAGAAGATAAATGAATATCAATATGCTGTTACTGATAACTGATACTATTTTCTTGTTTTTTGTGACAGAAGACCAAGTGATAAGAGCACCAGAAAAAAGTCAAGACAAAAAGTTTCAAAAAATTTTGGCAAAACTCCGCCCTTCCGATCAAAGCCGGTTTAAAAAAGTGATATTGACTGAGAATAACCATTTCATTTTAGTTGTTTGCCATTCCGGCGTTACAGGTGGAATCCCCTGCCCAAAATGTCCAAATTTGGCAAACTGGTATGACTAGATCTCTTGAGTTTTCAAGGATCAGAGCACCTTGGAGCCATAATTAAAGGGTTCGGACGGACAGGGTTTACATTCTCAAAGAAGCCGTCAATGTTATCCTCTTAAAACAGGATTATTGCGGCGGCTTTCACTTAGCCATCCTGTCCGCCGAAACCGCGAAAACCGCA
>JABGPV010000707.1 GCA_018644785.1 Deltaproteobacteria bacterium
GGCCAGATAGCGGTCCGCCAGTTTTCCCCGGGCCAGCATGGCGGTGAAGCGACCTTTTGGATCCACCACCGGCAGCGCGTCAAGACCACGGTCCTGCATGATGAGACCCGCTTCCCGCAAGGTTTGATCCGGACGAAGTTTCGGCGCATCGATCATCATGACGTCCCGGACCCTCAGGTAAACATCTTTGATGGCCCGAGGCGCCGGCAATCCCAGGTGAGACAGGAGCCAGGCGGTCTCACGGTTCAGCTCGTCCAGGTGGCAGGCAACTGTTTCTTCTCCCGTTTGCCAGGCATAGAAAGCGGCGTACGCCAGGGCGGAACAGACCGCATCCGTATCCGGATCGTGGTGTCCGACCACCAAAACTTCGTCAATAACGGATGGCATTATCTGGTTACCTGTTTTTCCAATTCTTCCTTAACGGCAAGCCCTACTTTTTCCAATGTATATGGCTTTTTTATGTACTTGCCCGCCCCTAGTCTCTGGGCAGTACGCACCTCTTTTGTCTTGGCATACCCGCTGGCGATGATCGCCTTCTGGCCGGGACGAATCTTGATGATCTCCTCGTAGGTCTTCCGACCGTTGATTCCTTTGGGCATAACCATATCAAGGACGATCAGGTTTACGGGGTTCTCCTTCACGTACTCAATGGCCTCTTCCCCACTTGAGACAG
>JABGPV010000708.1 GCA_018644785.1 Deltaproteobacteria bacterium
GAAATGGTTTAGCGGTCTCGCGGCTGATATATCCATTGATGATCGCACCTCTCCCATCCGCTTTGTCAGACAGGTAACACCCGTGCCGCTTCTGATCGTTCATGGGACTGCAGATCGCGTGGTTCCTTTTTCTCATGGACAACGATTGTTTGATCAAGCGCTTGAGCCCAAAACCTTCTGGGTCATTGAGGAGGGACGACACATTCAAATGCTTTCAAAATTCCGTTCAATTTATCGGCGGAAGCTGCTGGTGTACCTCTCAAATCTTGAGAGGTCAGACTGATTGGTGGAGCCAAATGTTTTTCAACTGAAACGGCTTAGGGTCGGCTCAAAAACTACTTGGCATGCTTTCAGCAAAATGCCCAGTGTTTTTAGGGCTTTTGCGGACAGCTTATGCCAAGTTATTTTTGTACGATCCCTTATTGCAAACAGAAAAGACAGCACCTATTTTTTGTTTATTTATAACTATTCACCACATTACCAGAGCCGGGGGGATTGTGATTCAAAACGATGGGAAATAGGACGTTTCCCAACAACTCCAGGGATGGATTCATGTGTGTTTTGAATCATAATCCCCTCGGCGAGACGCGTACTGAATAGTTACGTTTATTTTTGCTGGACCACTTCGGAATCAGGTGTGTCGTTATGATGGAAAAGGACAATTGATATGACT
>JABGPV010000709.1 GCA_018644785.1 Deltaproteobacteria bacterium
AAACAGCGCACCGATATAATTATTGTCAGCCAGAATTCACCGAGGATCGAAACCTTGTTATTGAAAATGGTCGGCACCCTCTCATAGAACGAATGGACCCCTCGGTTCGTTTCATTTCCAACGACACTTTTCTGGATTCGGTGGAACAGCAGATCATGATCATCACCGGCCCCAATATGGCAGGGAAGTCCACTTACTTGCGACAAGTTGCCCTGATCGCTCTCATGGCGCAAATAGGAAGTTTCGTTCCTGCAGACAAAACAAGCCTGGGAATCACGGACCGCATTTTCTCCCGAGTGGGAGCACAGGATCATTTATTAAAAGGGCAATCCACTTTCATGGTGGAAATGAACGAAACCGCCAACATCCTTAACAACGCTACACCAGACAGCCTGATCATCTTAGATGAAATTGGCCGGGGAACCAGCACCTTTGATGGAATCAGTATAGCCTGGGCCATTGTCGAGTTCCTCCACAAAGCGGATCAGGGGGGAGGACCTAAAACGCTTTTTGCCACCCATTACCATGAATTGACGGATTTGTCCCGTGTTCTTCCCGGAGTCAAAAATTTTAATGTCCAGGTCAAGGAGTGGAATGATGAAATTATCTTCCTCCGCAAAATTGTTGCGGGAGGCACTGATAAAAGCTATGGCATTCAAGTCGCTCGGCTG
>JABGPV010000071.1 GCA_018644785.1 Deltaproteobacteria bacterium
GAATGGGAGAGACCTGCATTCTTCAGAGGAAACTTGGCATCTTAGGTGTGGTCCGGAGCAACGCCCCGGGTGAGGATTTAGCAACAATCTCTGCAACCTATTATCCCCTTCCTTTATTCAAAAAGTTGAACCCTTCGGGAGATTGCAGGTATCATTTGCTGCAGACACTTGAAAAAATGGGGGTTCCTCTATTTCACCCCGCCCTTGTACAGGGAGATGTCGCCCGAAACCGCATACCCGGGTACGGCTGAGGGGACGATGATGGACATCCCTTTTTTGAGGAGCAGGGAGCGGCCGCCACCCAGTTCTTCGACCCGTCCTTCTCCGGCCATACAGATCAGGATCTCCACACTTCTTTCTTTTCTACTGATAAACCGTTCATTGGCGTTCAAAGCGATCTCGGAGAGTTGAAACTCCGCTGCCGGGGTTTCGTAGATGCGTTCGAAGTTGTCATCTGCAAGGGGCCGCTGCTTCAGGACAGGCGTGGCGGTGAAATTGACGACGTCCAGCAGCTCCGGGATGTCAATATGTTTTGGGGTCAGTCCACCTCTCAAGACATTGTCTGAACTGGCCATGATTTCCATGCCAACCCCTGAAAGGTAAGCGTGAAGTTCACCTGCCGGCACATAGATGGCCTCCCCCGGAGAAAGGTCCACCAGGTTCAAATAAAGCGGCGACAACACACCCCCGTCCCCGGGGTATTCGCGGTTCAATTCCAGGAGCCAGTGAAAGGCACGATCTTCACCCGCAATCCGCTTGGCGCCTTCAACCGCCTCATTAACCACCCGGGCTTGACGCGCCGCGTCCATGGTCATGAGGGATGTAAAAAAGCGCTTCAATCCATCGGAATTGGCGTCTTTTCGTAACGGGCTCAGTTCCTTAAAGGGCACTTTACCGAAAACCTGATCCATCAATTTCAGAATATCTTCTGGCGCCCGAAACCCCTTCATGGCCTCAAAACGCGTCACAGCGCACAAGCACTCGGGCTTATGGCTCGCATCCTTGTAGTTCCTGTGGGGCGCATCAAACGGTATATTGCGCTGGTTTTCACGTTTAAAACCGTCCCGGGCCTGGTTCATGTCGGGATGAACCTGAATGGACAAAGGACGATCAGCGGCAAGCACTTTGAACAGAAATGGGAGTCTGTTTGAAAACTGTTCGGCAGCATCAGCACCTAACATAGACACGGGATCGGCTGCGATGACGTCAATCAATGATTGCCAACCACCATGCACTTCGACTTCTGACGGCGCCTTGGGGTGGGCCCCCATCCAGAGTTCCGCTGCCGGCTCCGTCCACGGTTCGGGCCAACCTAAGAGGGACTGCAGCGCCGTTTCGGAGCCCCAGGCATATTTCTGAACCGGATTTTTCAGGATGCTGATATGTTCCATGGCTCTCTCTCTGATAGGCGCTATTTTCCCGAGGCCCTCAAAATCAGGATCTCTTCAGAAAACCTCCGACAATGGACTCGATTTCCCCGGTCTCTCCCCAGTAGAAATGGTCTGCCCCTTGGATGATATGAAAAGCCGAATCCTTATTCCACCGGGGCAACATCTTTTGAATCATGTCAGGTGGTGCCATATCATCCCGGGAACCGGCGATGATGAGTTGAATTTTCGGCGTGTAGCTCAGGAAGGAAAAATCCATAAAATTAACCGGCGGAGATACCATGATCATCCGGGCCACATCATTTAAGTCCCCAATCGCCTGTGCGTTCACCCAGGCCCCGAAGGAGTACCCTGCAAGTTCAACGGATGTCATGCCCAGATCCTTGAGGTATGCCACCGCGCAACAAACATCGGCCTGCTCGCCAACCCCCTCATCGTAATGGCCTTCGCTTCTTCCCATGCCCCTGAAGTTAAATCGGAGGGTGGTATAACCCGCCTTTTTATAGGACTTCACCAGCGATTCCACCACATTGTTTTGCATGGATCCGCCGTACTGGGGGTGCGGGTGGGTTATCACAACCCCTGCATCGCCCTGGGCCCTATCCAGAAGACCTTCCAGTTTCAAATCTCCTGATTCAAAAACCACACTTTTTTCCATCATCAACACGTCCTGTTCTTCAAGGTAAATGTTTTTATTCCGATCCGGCCGTCGCAGCTGCTTTGGCGGAGTCGGCCGGCGCTTCCTTCGACATCGCGTATCCCCCCCCCCATCCTCCAGGCTGTAGACTTTATCCAGGACCTGAAGCCGGGAGGCATATTCAAATGTGGTTTCCCCAAAAAGGTTACAAAAATAGCGTTTTTAGACGACCTGGGCAAAAGAGAAAAAAGCCGCCAGCTTTTCCCGGTCCATCTCCATGTCTTTGTTCGCCAAAATTTTTATTTGATTGCCTCAGCTAATTGCATATTGCTACGAAGCAATTGATTGGCAACAAATGATAAATCGGTGTCATTTTTGTTCGCTATGTCCTCAATAAAGGCAATAACTTCGTCGTCAAGGTAGATTGGCAAATTCAGTTTAGCATCTGGCCGATAAAATTTACCCCTTACTCCTTTTGAGAAATCATATTCTTCTTTCATAAATTATCCTCCATATAGCCTATTTTCCTTCTTCATTGCCTTGCGGGTTGAAAATATCCGAATGGCCACCGAATCTTTGCTTTCTTCTTGAAATGTATGGCACACAATCAACAGCCTTCCGTTCTTTGAAATTCCCATTGTTATCCATCTATCCTCGATTTCACTATGACCGGGATCAAATATTGTTAATGCTTTTGGGTCTCTAAAAATTGTTGCAGCCTCTTCAAAGCGTATGCCGTGCTTTTTGTGATTAAGCCGAGCCTTCTGTGGATCCCATTCAAAATTATAGTTCATCTCAACCTTCTCATCAAAAAATAATTGTAGCCTTTAACTGGCGAATGTGCGAGTTGATCGGAGGGTGGTGTAGCCCTTCCTTGCAGTAGGCCTTAACCAGCGATTCCACCACATTGTTTTGCATGGATCCGCCGTACTGGGGGTGCGGGTGGGTTATCACAACCCCTGCATCGCCCTGGGCCCTATCCAGAAGACCTTCCAGTTTCAAATCCCCTGATTCAAACACCACACTTTTTTCCATCACCAACATATCCCGTTTTTTAAGATAAATGGTTTTATTCCGGCGGCACTTCCTTCAACATCATGTATTCCCCCTCATCCTCCAGGCTGTAAACTTTGTCCAGGACCTGGAGCCGGGAGGCATATTCAAATGTGGTTTCCCCGTCCCTGGCCCGGGACAACTTTTCCAGGATTTCGGATACAATGGCCCCCATGAGTTGGAAATCCATGACCACCAGATGACCCGGAATGGAAATTTCTTTCTCGGCGAATTGGGTTTGAATCCCCTGTGTTACAAAGACGTTCTCACCCTGTACATACCGGATATCGACGCGCTGTGAGGGATCGGCCTGATTTTCGATGGATGCGACGACGGTGTCCATTCCACCCGGCGCCGTTTCTTTTGACATCATTCATTTCTCCCTGGATATGGGGGCCTATCCATCATTTCTTAATTCAAAATATTGCTCATTTACCTGGGTACCCCATTGGTCGCCGCTGTTCTGTCCAATGAGCTTAAAACCGGCATCTTCGTACAAATGTCTTGCAGGGCCAAGACCCTCGAAGGTCCAGAGGTACACGGTTTCATAGCCCCTGCCTCTACAGAAATCGACTGCGCTATGGATAAGTTTCCTGCCCACCCCTTTACCCCTCAAAGCATCCGACATGATGAACCACCTCAGATGAGCGCCTTCATTTTCGGCATGGATACCGTCTATAACAACGGCCCCTTCAATATGGCCATCCTGTGTCGCAAGCCATATGCCGTCTCTTTTCGCATCGAAACGCTCAAGAAATGCCGAAAGCTCAGTGGCAACCTTGGCTTCAAAATAGAGTCCGAAGCCCCAATGGCGGTTGTAATATGTTCCGTGAAGTTCAGAGATCCGACCGATTGATCCGGGGATGTAACCGGTTTTTATGATAATTTCCGCTGCAATATTCATGGTCATCTGCGTTATTGTAACTCAGCTGCCGTTTTCCAGCCGCACAGATCGGGAAAGGAAAAGAGGAGATATGAGGCAAATCAATCCGCGGCTTCCGCTGACTCTGTACCCCTGCTAACCCTTCATGACGGCAAGGGGAACCAACGATTTCCCCCGTTTCTGGGCCAGTTCCATGAGGGTCAGCTGGGCCTTTGCAGGCGGTTCACGGCGATCCTCGGAGGATTTGGGTTCAAGGGTCATGGCCTCTACGTCGCAGGTGGTCACGCACAGCCCGCAGCCGATACACCGATCCAGATTTACCTGTGCCGACCCTTCATCCCCCATGGTGACGGCATCCATCTGGCAGCGATCCAAACAGACTTCGCACCCCACGCACAAATCTTGATCCACCATGGCATAATGGTTGGTCACCACTATTTCCACGGGCCGTGGGTGTCTCTTCAAGGTACGCAGCATGCCGCAGCAATCGCCGCAGCAGTTGCACATGCCGCCCGGGTTCACGGCATTGAAGGGTTGGGGGACCAAACCGGCTTCTTCGCATTTGTCCAGGATCTCCAACGCCTCTTCCTGGTCCACCCAACGACCCATGCCCCGATCCACATAATAGGCCCCATGAGATCCGCCAAGAAAACACACTTCCAGCGGTTTGTCACAGGACTGGTCCAGCAGGCCCTGTTGAACCCGACAGATACAATCGGCCACTGCCAGACGCTCCATTGATTTGATAATGCCCCTGGCATCCTCATAGGGCGTCACCTTCCAGGACACGCCAATGGACTTTTTCACCGGGATGGTCCGCATGGGCACCACCTGTCGGGATCCCTGCTCGGTAAACGCTTCCTCAAAAAAATCTTCAAAGAGCCGTGCCAGCTCAACATCCATGGTTTTCAATTGAAACTCATAAATGCCCACCACAAAAGGGGCTGCCCCATACTTGGATTCATCCCCTTTTCGCGTCCGAAACAAAAGCCCCTTTTCAGCCATACCGTCCAGCAATAGGGCCACCTGCGCAGGATCTTTCTTCAGGCGACCCGCCACGCTTTCAGGTGTTTCCAGCATCATGCTCATATGCAGGTACATCACTGCCTCTTCTTCGTTGAAAAGCAGCTTTAAAATTTCAATTTCCACGCCGGATTCGGTGGCGGGATACCCCAGAGAATACTGGTCCAGCTGTTCCTGCAATTGTCGAAAAATGTTTTCGGGCATGTTAAACTCCTTATGAAGGCATTCTCAACTCCGCAATCGGATCAGGTTCCCATCTCCCAGGAGGAAAGATAGTGCTCTTGCTCTTCGGTCAGGGTGTCGATCTCAACACCCATGGATTCCAATTTCAGCCGTGCGATCTCCTGGTCTATGGCGTGGGGAACGGGATAGACCTGATTTTTCAGGGTCGCGTGTTCCTTGGCCATATATTCGGCGCTGAGGGCCTGGTTGGCAAAACTCATGTCCATAACGCTTGAGGGGTGCCCTTCCGCCGCAGCCAGGTTGATGAGCCGGCCCTCGCCCAACACATAGATTTTCCGGCCGTTGTTAAGGGAAAACTCCTCTACAAACTCCCTGATCTGCCGCCTGGCCACTGACGCGCCCGCCAGACCATTAAGGTCTAACTCCACATCAAAATGCCCGGAGTTTGCCACGATGGCCCCTTCCTTCATCTCCAGAAAATGCGCCAACCGGATGACATTAATATCGCCTGTCAAGGTACAGAAAAAATCACCCAGGGGCGCTGCCTCGGCGATGGGCATCACCTGAAAGCCGTCCATGACCGCTTCCAGAGCCCGAAGCGGATCCACTTCGCAGATGATCACGTGGGCGCCATGGCCTTTGGCCTTGGTGGCAACCCCTCTTCCGCACCAGCCGTAACCGCTGACCACAAAAGTGCTACCCGCCAGCAGCCGGTTGGTGGCCCGAATAATGCCGTCCACCGTACTCTGCCCGGTGCCGTAACGGTTGTCGAACAGGTGTTTGGTATCGGCATCGTTCACCGAAACCACGGGGAATTGAAGGACCCCGTCTTTTTCCATGCTTCGAAGCCGTATGACGCCGGTGGTGGTTTCTTCAGTACCGCCGATGATGTTCTTCAAAACCCGGCTTCGATCTTGCTCGGACAGGCGCTGCCCCCACGCGCTGACGGATGCTTCCAGATCGTCCCATTTCTGAAGGGCGATAAAATGAAGGGAGCTCACCAGATCCGCGCCGTCGTCCATGGTGATGTGGGGCTCATACTGAAGAGCCGACAGGATGTGGCTGTAATAGGTGGCATGGTCTTCGCCTTTGATGGCAAAAACGGGAATTTCATCATCGGCCACCAGGGAAGCGGCCACATCATCCTGGGTGGAAAGGGGGTTGGAAGCGCACAGGACCACATCCGCCCCCCCGGCTTTGAGGGTCTTCGCCAGGGCGGCCGTCTCGGTGGTCACATGAAGGCAGGCGGACAGCCTGAGCCCTTTGAGGGGTTTTTCGGCCTCAAAACGTTCTTTGATCGTTCTGAGGACACTCATGCTCTTCTCGGCCCACTCGATTCTCAGACGACCTTTTTCCGCCAGTTGAATATCTTTGATATCATAATCCATTTAAATATATCCTCTTATTGTTTTCTTGTACGGCAAAATCGCGGTTAAGCAATCTATTTAACAGCACTTTTAAGGGTATTAATCATATCTGTTTTTTCCCAGGAAAACTCGGGCAACTCGCGCCCGAAATGGCCATAATTGGAAGTCTTCTGGTAGATCGGCCGGAGCAGATCCAGACGTTCAATAATGGCCGCCGGTCTCAAATCAAATTCCTTTTTGACGATCTCGGTCAATTCCTGGCTGGGCAGCACACCGGTGCTGTAGGCGCCCACCATCACGGAGACCGGGTCAGCGCGACCGATAGTATAGGCCACCTGAATTTCACACTTTTCAGCCAGCCCCGCCGCCACGATATTTTTGGCCACATAGCGGCACATATAGGATGCGCTTCGATCCACCTTGGACGGATCTTTTCCGGAAAATGCGCCGCCGCCGTGGTAACCGAATCCACCATAGGTATCCATAATGATTTTACGCCCGGTGAGCCCGCAGTCCCCTTGAGGGCCACCCACCACAAACCGGCCCGTGGTGTTGATAAAATACTGGGTGGATTCATTCAGCATTTCCGCCGGGATCACTTCCATGACCACCTTTTCGATGATCGCCTCCCTGAGGGTATCGTAATCCACGTCCGGGCTGTGCTGGGCCGCAATCACCACCGTATGGATACTTTTGGGTTTTCCATTTTCATATTCAACGGTCACCTGACTCTTCCCGTCGGGCCTGAGCCATGGCAATTGGCCGGATTTTCTCACGTGGGCCAGCCGTCGGGTCAGCCCATGGGCCAGGTAAATGGGCATGGGCATCAGAACATTGGTATCCTTGCAGGCATATCCGAACATGAGTCCCTGGTCCCCGGCCCCCTGTTCCTGAAACAGTCCGGAACCGGTATCGACGCCCATGGCGATATCCGGAGACTGCTTATCGATGGTGGAGAGCACGGCGCAGGTTTCCCAGTCAAACCCCATGGACGAATTTTTATACCCGATCTCCTTAATGGTTTGCCGGACAATATCCGGCATATCCACATAGGCCGTGGTGGTAATTTCCCCGGAAATCATGGCCATGCCGGTGGTCACCAGGGTCTCGCAGGCCACTCGGGAGTTGGGATCCTGCTCAAATATATGATCCAGTATATGATCGGATATCTGGTCGGCTACCTTATCGGGATGCCCTTCGGTCACGGACTCCGAGGTAAACAGAAAGTTTGCACTCTTCATGGGAAAACTCCTCTAATTTGGGTTTCTGTAGGGGTGCCCCTTGTGGGTGCCCAGTGCCCCCTGGGATACCCAGCATGAAAGGCAAAGGCCCACAAAGGGGCAACCACAAGGGATTGTCCCTACTTACACTTCAATATTTCTTCAATCGGCCGTTATCAATCAACCGGGTCTTTCCCACTCGAACCGCCAAAGCCATCAGGGTGCCTTCAGAAAGGGTCGTCACATCGTCCAGGGTAACCGGATCACACAGGGCGATATAATCGATCTCCGTGTAAGGATGTTCCAGGATGTAGGATCGCACAATATCAGTTACCACCCGGGCATCCTTCTCCCCATCGTTAAAGAGCCGTTGTGCCAGGTCCAGGGATTTTTTGAGTGAAAGGGCCGATTTTCGCTCTTCCGAAGTCAGGAAACTGTTCCGGGAGCTCATGGCCAATCCGTCTCTTTCCCTTACCGTTGGAACACCGATGATCTGAATATCCATATCAAGATCCATGACCATCCGGCTGATCACAGCCAGTTGCTGATAGTCTTTCTGACCAAAAACAGCCACATGGGGCTTTACGATATTAAACAGTTTCGCCACAACGGTGGTCACCCCGTCAAAGTGTCCCGGCCGCGACAGGCCGCACAGATGATTCGGCAGATCTTTCACCACCACGCTGGTATGAGCGCCCTGAGGGTACATCTCCGCCGGAGAGGGCATGAACACCGTATGGCCCCCCACCGCTTCAACTTTCTTGAGATCCCCCTCGGTGTCCCTGGGATAAACCTCAAAATCTTCATTGGGACCGAACTGGGTAGGATTAACGAAAAGGCTCACGACCAGCCGATCGCAATGATCCTTTGCCGCCCGCATCAACATGAGATGCCCCTCATGAAGGAACCCCATGGTGGGCACCAGGGCAAGGGACTCTCCCGCCATGCGAATGGCATCGGAAGCCTGCTGCATGTGGTTAACGGTTTTTATGATTTCCATGGAAAAATTTTGCCTTATATCATTTGGTCATTTCGTTGTCAATTGCTAGCGCGGACGATAACCGCAGAAAATCCCCCATATCGACCACTTCCGCCCGTTTTCCGGATTCTATTTCACATGCCGCCAGGGCGTTTGAAAGGGATTCGCGGGTCTGATCCGGCATTGCGCCTTTCAGGGAGTTCAAAATCGTCTTTCTTCGGTGGGCAAAAGCCCCCTTGACCACTTTTCTGAAAAACCCCTCATGGACCGCTCTTTGGGGATACGGTTTTTCAAAATCAACAGAGACCACCATGGAATCCACTTTGGGCACGGGAAAAAAAGACCCCTTTAACACTTTGAGAAGTGAAAGGACTCTGGCATGGTATTGCACCATGAGGGTCAAAGCCCCGTATGTCTTGCTTCCGGAGGAGGCTGTCAACCGTTCGGCGACTTCCTTCTGAAACATGAGGACGGCTTGCCCCATCCATTGGGGATTTTGACACATCTTCTCGAGAACAGGCGATGAGATATTGTAAGGCAGATTCCCGATGATGGGAATTCTGCCCTGAAAATGATTTCTTAACGTTTTCCAGTCCAACTTCAGGATATCCCCGTGCAACAAGGTCACGTTGTTGAGACCGGCCTTTTTGAGGCTACCACTCAGCCATTCCACCAGTTGGACATCCTTTTCAACAGCCACCACATGTTTCACCTTTCCAGCCAGGGGCAGGGTCAAGGCGCCTTTTCCCGGTCCGATTTCCAAAACCGTGTCATCAGCCGAAAATCCCGAAAGGAATATGATCTTTTCGCTGATGGTGGGGTCCACCAGAAAATTCTGTCCCAGTCTCTTTTTGGGCCTAAAGGGCTGACCTGCTTTATGTGATCCGACAAATGCCAATATTCAGCCCCTAACCGGAGTCCCGCCACCGCCGTATGCGTTTGAAAATATATAGGAAAACAAAATAGGAAGGCAATGCGACGCTTATCCCCATGATCACACCCCCCACAAGAAACGCGGCCCCCATCAGCCCACCCGCCTCAAAAATTTTTTCCA
Organism: Deltaproteobacteria bacterium; assembly: GCA_018644785.1. The sequence continues at coordinate 9,788 of JABGPV010000071.1, forward strand.
CAATGGCCATGGATTCCGCTTCGGATCGAACCATGTCCATGATGGTTGTAAACATGGCACTATACCCTTCCATGCCCAGGACCCAGGCACCCAGCTTATAGCTGAAGTAATATAGAAAATACCAGTTCAGGGGATTGCTGATCCACGTCCCCAGGGCCGCTGTGATTTTACTTCCCTTGAAAACCAGAGCCAGTGCAACGGAAAGGGCCATTTGAAACGGCATGATGGGCATCATGCCCGTAAAGATCCCGAACGCCATGCCGAGCGCCAGTTCATGGGGATCGCCCCGCAATCGAATGAATCGGAGATAGTAGTATCGGGCCAGCCTGCGTGCTTTCAAGATTGCTCACACATCATCGGTTATTCGCTCATCAGGTCCTGAATCGGATACTTGGCCCTCACGTCCACAGCCATATGGGCAGTATCATTTCGCATAAACCGGTGGTAGCCTGTCAGGGCGATCATGGCCCCATTGTCCGTGCAGTAAGCGGGTCGCGGGTAATATACCCGGATACCATCCAGACCTGCAGTTTCCACCAGAGATTTTCTTAAATGGTTATTGCATGCCACGCCGCCTGCGAGCATCACCGAAGCCACCCCCATGCGTTTTGCGGCGGCCATAACCTTTCCCACCAGAACATCCACGACGGATTCCTGGAAAGACGCAACAATATCGTTCAAACTGATCTCAGCGCTTAATAAAGGGTCTTTGCGCCATTTTTTCAGAAACAGGGAAACGGCTGTTTTGAGCCCGCTGAAACTGAAATCTAACGAGGTGTTGGACATATAGGCCCGTGGAAAAGCCACGCCATCGGGACGTCCCTCTCTGGATGCTTTTTCGATGGCAACCCCTCCCGGATAACCCATTCCGGAAATCTTGGCCACCTTATCAAATGCTTCACCGGCTGCATCATCCAGGGTCTGGCCGAGAAGGGTATAGCGACCGAAATCCTCAACAAAATAGAGGCTCGTATGCCCACCGGAGACCGTCAGGGCCACAAAAGGAAAGGGAGGATGTTCCGCTTCCAGAAAAATGGAAAGGATGTGGGCTTCCAGGTGGTTCACGGCAATCAAGGGCTTTTCCAGCACCCAGGCCAACCCTTTGGCATAGTATAGTCCCACCAGAAGCGCCCCCACCAGTCCAGGGCCCACGGTGACGGCAACGCCGTCCAGGTCCGCCATGCCGAGCCCCGCGTGTTTCAAGGCCTCATCCACCACAGGCACGATATTTCTCACATGCTCCCTGGAAGCCAGTTCAGGAACCACCCCACCGTGAGGGTGGTGCACGGCTACCTGAGAGTGGATCACATTGGCCAGGGTTTGATTTCCACCGGCCACGATGCCGGCGGATGTATCATCACAGGATGTATCGATGCCTAAAACAATCATTCCATTCTCAATGCACTCATAATGTGAGGTAAGGGCTTATTTTGTGATAAAGGGATGCGCTGATCCCCCGGATGGACAACAGCTCATTTAACTGCGTAAATCCGCCTGTCCGTTCACGGGCACGAAGGATGGCCGCGGCCGTTTTAGGGCCGATTCCGGGTACAGCCGTTAACCCTAACGCCGAGTCGGTATTGACGGAGATGGGAATTCCCAGGGTAATCCGTTGAAAAGGCGACATTTGACCTGAGTCCTGAACAGACCCATTCCTTACGGACCGCGGCTCCAGAGGGAGGGACGTTTTCATGACGCCGCCCAGAAAGTTTGTGAGCAACAGCAAGAAAAGCAGGAAAAAACCCCCGGCTCCGCTAAAGTATTTCCTCTTTTGCATGGTCCAGGCCAAAGGCGTCGTGAAGAACACGTACCGCCAGTTCCGTGTATTCTTCCTCAATGACGCAGGAAATCTTAATTTCCGACGTACTGATCATCATGATGTTGATGTTCTTTTCGGCCAGAGCCGAAAACATCTTTTTGGCAATGCCCGCATGAACCCGCATGCCCACGCCGATGATGGAAACTTTGGCGATGTCCTCATCCCCCAGGACCGTTTCCGCGCCCACACTCTTGCCCACATCACTGACGAGCTTCATGGTCTTGTAAAAGTCCCCTTTGGGCACCGTAAAGGTCAGATCCGTGAATCCGTCCTGGCTGGTATTCTGAACGATCATGTCCACAATAATGCCGGCTCTGTAAATCGGATCAAATATTCTGGACGCCACCCCCGGCTGATCCGGGACTTTTCGGATGGTGATCCTGGCCTCGTTCTTGTTATATGCCACGCCCGATACCGCGACCTTTTCCATGTCCTTTGTTTCAGCAACCACCATGGTACCCCTTTCCTTGTTAAAAGTGGATCTTACGTGAATCGGTACATTAAATTTCTTGGCAAACTCCACCGCACGGATTTCAAGGACTTTCGCCCCCATACTGGCCATCTCCAGCATTTCATCGTATGAAATAAAATCCATCTTCTGCGCTTTCCGACACACATTGGGATCGGTCGTATAAACCCCGTCCACATCCGTCAAAATCTCGCACACATCGGCATCCAACGCCGCCGCAAGGGCCACCGCCGTGGTATCCGACCCGCCCCGACCCAGGGTGGTGATGTCACCGCGGGCGTCAAGACCCTGGAACCCGGCCACTGTAACAATCCGGCCAGCATCCAGGTTTCGGATAATCCGTGCAATCTCAATATCCCGTATTCTGGCTTTGCCGTGTAAATCGTCCGTGTGAATCGCCGCCTGGAACCCCAGAAGTGAACGGGCGTCATACCCCATGGATTTCAATGCTATGGCAAAGAGGGCAACACTGACCTGCTCCCCCGTACTCATGAGCACATCCAATTCCCGCAGATCCGGATCAGGATCGATCTCTTTCGCCATGGTAATCAGGCCATCGGTTTGACCGGCCATGGCAGAAAGCACCACGACCATCTGGTTCCCTTCTCTGCAAGCTTCAATAACGCGCTCAGCCACCGCCTTAATCTTTTCAATGCTGCCCACCGAAGTGCCACCATATTTTTGTACGATTCGTGCCATACCCTTTCCTCATTCAAGCGACTGATTTTTCAGCCCTGCTAAAATTTCAATCATCCGGGGGTTCTCCCCGGTCATCAGCAACTCTCGCGATTGCTCACCCAGAATTGAAAAGGCCACATTCAGTCGACACTCCGGCAGGATTTCGGGCCACTTGTCGCCCCATTCCATGACCACAATACCCCTGCCGTCAAAACACTCATCCAACCCCGTATCCAGAAAATCCCCATGGGTTTCCAAACGGTAAACGTCCATATGGAAAAGTGTACAAAGGCCCTCATATTCGTTCATCAGCGCAAAAGAAGGACTGGTCACCACCTCACGGGGAGAGACACCCACACCCAAGGCAATACCTTTGGTGAACCACGTTTTGCCACAACCCAACTCTCCCGACAGAACAATCAAATCGCCCGTTTGAAGGAGGCGGCCCAGTGTCGCCCCCAACCCAACGGTTTCTTCGGGGGATTCAGTCCGGTAACGCACGCGTTCGATTTTCAAGAAATAAAAGTCCTTATCACGTCGCCCTTGCCAACAATGCCCACCAGACGCTCCCCATCCATAACGGGGATCGTATAAATCTTTTTCTGGGTCATGATGGTGGCGATTTCGTCAATGGCCGTTTTTTCATCCACGGTGACAACTTCACGGGTAAACAGGTCGCTAACGGTGGTGGCACTGATCTGTTTGATCTCCTTTTCAATGTTTTTCGAGCTTTCAAGATAAAACACGGCATCAAAAAGCGCCACGACCGTGGGGATGTGCAGTTTCTTGTCCTTTCGAATCAGGTCGCTTTCACAGATAATGCCGATCAGCAATCCTTCATCATCAACCACGGGGACTCCGTTAATGCGATTTTTATACAGGATCTCTGCCAGTTCCTTGAGAGGCGTTTCCTTTTTGACGGTCATCACTTCCGTTGTCATAATATCGCTGGCATTCAACATGATTGTGTACCTCCTAGCCTTAAAAGGATTTCACCAGTTCAATCATTTTTCGAACCGCCTGATCAAACCCCACCAGAACCGCCATGGCAACAATGCTGTGCCCGATGCTGTATTCTTCTACCAGGGGGAGCGATTCAAACCTTTTGATGTTCATATAGTTGAGCCCATGGCCGGCGCTGATGCCCAAACCCATTGACGAAGCCGCTTGTGCAGCGCGAACAACCCGTTCAAAGCGCCTTTTCGCCTCCTTCTCGGATTCTGCCTCTGAGTAATGACCGGTGTGAATCTCAATAATATCTCCCCCGCAACCGCGGGCAGCCTCAACTTGATCCGGATTTGGATCTATGAAAAAACTGACCTTGATTCCCGCCTGGTGAAGCCGCTCAACAACCTTGCCATAATGGTCCGGTCGGGCCACAACATCCAGCCCACCTTCGGTGGTCAGTTCTTCCCTTTTTTCAGGTACCAGGGTCACCATATCCGGTTTGACGGAAGCGGCTATTTCAACCATCTCGTCAACTGCCGCCATTTCCATGTTGAGCCTTGTCTTTACGGTCTCCCGCAACAACCTGAGATCCCTGTCATTGATGTGACGTCTGTCCTCCCTGAGGTGACAAATAATGCCATCCGCACCCGCAAGCTCAGCAAGACCCGCCGCCAGGACCGGATCGGGGACGTCAATTCCCCTGGCCTGACGAACCGTTGCCACATGATCCACATTAACCGCCAGTTTTGCCATTCATCCACCCTCCACAAGTTCACGGCTTTTCGAGAAGTGCCATCAACCGCTCTTCTTCTTTTGTCATGCACATGGCATCCACTTGAGATTTCTCATGATCATACCCCAGAAGGTGTAAAATACCGTGAATCAACAATCGGTCAACGGTCCTTTCAAAGGACTGTTCCAGTTCTTCCGCATCCCGCAAAGCCGTTTCCACGGAAACAACCACATCTCCCAGCATGACCGGCTCAAAAAGGGCGGGGGCTATCTCCCCGTCCAGGTCTTCCGTCATGGGGAACGACAGCACATCGGTAGGACCTTCCTTGTCCCGGTATTGCCGATTCAGCGCCGCCATGTGTTCATCGTCTGTAAACAGGACGCTCAACTCTTTATCAAGACAGCCCAAGTCTTCTAAGGCTCTCTTCGCTTTCACCCTTATTTTCTGCTCGTCCAGTCCGGGAATCGGACAGTCCATCCTGATCAGTATCTCCATTTTCAGTCTTCCTGTTCAGACCGTTTTTGCCACTGCCTGCACCATTTTGAGGACGTGTGGAAGAAATCTTCGCCACAGGCTCGGGATATTCAACCCGATGATGGAAAATACCACTCAAGGTCTGGTTAAAGCTTTTGGCAATGGCATGAAGATCTTTGAGTGTCAACTCACACTCATCCAGTTGCCCATCTGAAAAAACCTTGTTCATAATCTTCTGCACCATTCCCTGTATCCGCGCCGGCGTCGGGTCCACCAGGGTCTTACTGGCCGCCTCGATTATATCCGCCAACATTATGAGCCCCGCTTCCTTTGTCTGGGGTCTGGGCCCAGGGTAACGAAAATCTTCCTCTTTTACGCGCAGAGATTTGTCCCCTTTTCTCTCAGCCCTTTCCCTGGCCTTTTCATAGAAAAATGAGATCACGCTGGTCCCGTGATGCTGCTCGATAATTGAAATGATCTCCCGGCCAAGCTTGGCCTGACGTGCCAGCTCCATACCGTCTTTCACATGGGCAATGAGAATGAGGGCACTCATGGAAGGCGCCAGTTTTTCATGCCGGTTAGCCCTGCCCGCTTGATTTTCAATGAAATAAAGGGGTTTCTTAATCTTACCGATATCATGATAGTACGCGGCGACCTTGGCCAGCAAAGGATTTGCGCCAATCGCCCTGGCGGACGCCTCTACCATATTGCTGACGATAACGCTATGGTGATAGGTTCCGGGCGCTTGAACCATCAACTCCCTTAGAAGGGGCTGATCGAGATTGGCACGCTCCATCAGCTTGATATCCGTAGTGTACCCGAAGGACATTTCGATCAGCGGCATCAACCCCGTGGCAATCACACCGACCAACACGCCCCCTATGAACGCCGAACAACAGGCAATAACGCTCTCAATATTAAAAAAGTCGCCATGCAATCCCTCCATGGCAAAGGCAAGAATCATATTGCACAGACCCACCTTGAGGCCCGCCTCAATAAAAACGCCCCTTTCCTTGTAACGACGCACCCAGGTGGCCGCCAAAAGGGAGCTGACGAAAAAATAGACAAAAAATTCCACACGGCCATCCACAACCGCACAGGCCAGGACGGAAACGACCAGGGAAAAGCTGGCGGCGGTGACGATGCCGTGAAATATACAGATCAGCATGGCGCCGCCTGCAACTGGAATAGCATACAACAGGGCTCTTGGAGAGAAAAAATGGTACCCCCGGGCCGTTTCAATCGCCACAAAATTAAACGCAATCACCACGAAAAATATGACCAGCAGCATCGCCGCGTTTAAAAGCAGATCTCTGATTTCCGAATCTGTTGACCTGCTCCTCTTCAAGCCCAGTTGATACATGGAAACCAACAGAAACGCCATGAGAACTGCCATGGCGGGAACCCTTCCCAACATCTTCTTTTGCTTTAAATATTTATACTGAGCGCTCAGTTTAACCAGTTGTTCCGGTTTAATTCGCTCGCCTTCCCTGATAAAAATTTCGCCCTTTTTGACTTTAAAAAAGAAGGGCTTAACCAATTTCCCAGCCGCTTCCTTTCGTAGCGCTGTTTCCCGCTTGTTGAACGTGAGATTGGGCTTGATGAGAGATACGGCCAACTCCGACGTAGCCTGCGCCAGTTTTTTGGGCCATAGGGTTCGGGTGAGCGATTGGCCCTGCTCTCGAACAAGAGCAATAGCGGTTTTAAGGTCGTAAAAGCGATCAAGACCGGAAATCTCCTTCTCTTTTCCGTCCTTGATGTTTTGAAGAACAATCCCTTTACCCCGATAGGACATCAACATCACCTGATTGCCCACCACACCCCGTTTGAAAACATCGCTGACCAGCCCGATGGCGGCTGATTCCGCCTTGGGCGAAAAATCGCTCATCATCAATGTATGGAAGAGGGCATTGTTTTCAGGGATATCCAGGATTTCGAAAAATCGCGTTTGGAAAGCATTCGTTATGGCAAGGTGTTCTTTTTGGGCTTCTTCAGGGGAGGTGGACGTCCACGCCAGTTTCAAGGCATCGGCCAAATACTTTCGACCGACCGCAAAGGCCTCTCTTACCCTGGGAATCACATCGGTTGCCGTGGGATCAAAATCATAAACGGGCAAAACGGCGCGAACCGCTTCCTGTCTGTTCTTTTCCGTCAGTTCATTGTTTTCGACCAGAAATTCCCTGGAAGCCTTCATATCACGATCGGCCACATCCCCCAGATTGTATGTTTTGGTTGGGGTCAGGATGCTGGGGAAAAGCAGTATGGAAAAGATCAGGCTGAGGCCGATGAAAATACACCATTTCTTGGTATCGTCCCGAAACCGGGGCGTACGGTCCGAACGGCCGGATTTTGATCTGCCGGATGGTTCTTTTTCCCGCCGCCCGGCATTTTTTTTCTGGTGCAGGGTCTTGAGTTTTCGTTCATTTTGGGTGTTCCTTGACATAACCGTGCTGCACCTCAAGCCTTTTTCCGTCTATCCAACTTCTCGTAGGCGTCAATAATTTTCTGAACCAACGGATGCCTGATCACATCTTCCCTGGAAAAGGATACAAACTGAATGCCTTCAATTCCCGTAAGGGTCTGCGAGGCCTCAATTAAACCTGATATTTGCCCTTTTGGCAAATCCGTCTGGGTAATATCTCCGGTAATCACCGCTTTGGAACTGAAGCCCAGACGGGTTAGAAACATCTTCATCTGTTCGGGCGTCGCATTTTGTGCCTCATCCAGGATCACAAAGGAATCATTCAGTGTACGCCCTCTCATGAAGGCCAGCGGCGCCACTTCGATGACCCCTTTCTCCAACAGGTCGGATGCGTTCTCAAAGGGCATCATGTCGTGGAGAGCATCATACAATGGCCGCAGGTAGGGATTCACTTTCTCATACAGATCGCCCGGCAAAAATCCCAGACGCTCCCCCGCTTCCACCGCGGGCCGGGCAAGAATTATCCGATTGCAGTCTTTCCTGATCAGCGCTGCCACAGCCATGGCCATGGCAAGGTAAGTCTTTCCCGTCCCCGCCGGGCCGATCCCAAATACGATATCATATTTTTTAATGCTGTCGATGTATTTTTTCTGGTTAACGGTTTTGGGCGTAATAATTTTCTTCTGGGAAGTGATATAAACCTCGTCTTTAAATATCTTCTTTAAATCCACCGAACCATCACCGCTTAAAATCCTTATGGCATGGTCTACATCATTGATATAGAGCGGATACCGAGACTCCAGTAGCTCATAAAGCTGCAAAAACACCTTTTCGGCCAGTTCCACTTCCCAATCCCCGCCACGCAGCAGCAGCACATTCCCTCTCAGGTTAACTGAGACCCCGATCTTCTTTTCAATCAGGTTCAGATGGGCATTTTGCTCTCCACACAGTGCCCGCATCAGTTCATTATCCGGAAAACTGATCTTCTTGCTGATGGATGGCATTTTTTTCTTGGAAGATGATTTATTCAAATATTTGAACCTCAATCCGTCTTTTACGGGGTCTGTTGTCAAAATCAAGGAGAACAATCTGCTGCCACGTCCCGAGCGTCAAATTGCCGTCAACAATGGGAATGTGCAATGAGGCACCGAAAATAGCCGCACGAACGTGGGAATAACCGTTCCCATCTCCCCAACGTTCATTGTGTTCGTAGGTGATACTTTCGGGGGCCATCCTTTCAATGGCTTTTTTCAGGTCGTTCACCACACCGCTTTCAAATTCAATGGTGGTCAATGCGCCGGTGGAACCCGGCACAAAAAGGGTCACCGCCCCGTCTTTCACCCCGGATTTTTCGACATCTCTTTCAACTTTTGACGTAATATCAACGATATCCGTTCCACCAGTGGTATTTACGAAAATTTGACCCTGTTGTACAGACATAACGTCAATCCTCCTTTCAAAGGCGCCGACGGTAAGCGGTCATATTTAGTGTCTGAACGAAAACTAGGATTTTTTGTCAAGATCAAGGAAGATAAAAACTTTAACCGCAGGAATACATTTAGTATTTCGAGGATTAAAATTTTTATCTGACGCAGAGATTGGCGAAAAAGACAGTTTTCGTTCGGGCACTATTTAAAACCCCAAAATGCAAGGGTCTATAACACAAGGTTTCGTTTTCATGCAACAAAAAGAAAAGATAAGCCTTCAAGTTCAGGAAACAACCCAGGTCTTATTGAAACATAAAACGCCTCATGCTGATATTCATCAAAAGACCCATGGCCGCCATGGTCGAAATCAGGGATGACCCGCCATAGCTGAAAAGCAGCAGTGGAATCCCCACCACCGGTAAAAGACCCGTGACCATACCCACATTGATGACCACCTGCCAGAACACGATAGCGACAATGCCCACGGCAAGGATGGCGCCGAATCTGTCTTTGGATCCTTTGGCGATATTCAGCCCCCAGAAGATCAAAAAAAGGTACAGCAGCAGGAGACCCGTAACACCCACCAAACCCCATTCTTCCGCCAGCACGGAAAAAGCGAAATCGGTATGCTGTTCCGGCAGAAAATGCAGGCGGGTCTGGGTTCCCTGCAAATA
>JABGPV010000710.1 GCA_018644785.1 Deltaproteobacteria bacterium
CCTTGCTCTTCGTTTGACAATCCATTCCAGATTTCCAGGGCTTCATCAGTAAAATTCATATGTTGCTTCCTCTTATTTAGCGTCATTATTCACTACTCAATGTCATTAACTTAAGCTTATAATCCCGTGTCTGTTATAAACCCCTTTCAATTGCCGATACGTTTCAAGATGATCTAAGACTTGCTACGCTGAGATCCCAAAACTCGCTTCGCTCAAACATTGGGATCTCGACCGCTTCACTTCGTCAAGATCATCTAAGAAACTCCTCCAAGCAATTGAAACGGCTTCATAACAGACACTCTGATATCCTTAAGTTAATGACATTGAATGTGAACTAATTTATGAGTCGACCCATATCTCTAAAAGGAGTCATGAAGTGAGACAAGCTGTCCAGATTCTGATAAATATCATCAAGGGCGTTCATTACAGGATCTTATCCGTTTCATGAAGAGCGAAATGTCCTCTTTCAAGGTGCCGTCAAAAATTCATTTGCTTGATGCACTTCCGAAAAAGCCCTTACTCTGGAAACGTCTCTTTCATGAAAAAGGTACAACCCAGGGCGACAATCGAAGTTGCCAGCAATATCAATAGCATGGTTGAATAGGCTTCAAATGAATAGGCCCCGTCAGGTGATTTTGGATATAGATCAAGAACCTTACCCATAATTGGC
>JABGPV010000711.1 GCA_018644785.1 Deltaproteobacteria bacterium
TATTGTCCCAAAGGAACGTCTCAACGAAGGGATAGGGATGTATGGGGTGACGGCTCTCGTGGGCATGGCCGTTGGCCCTGTGATTGCCGAGATCATCATCGGAGAATTTGGTTTCCAGTCTTTCTTCATCGCAGCATCCAGTATGGCATTTGTAGGGTTCTTTCTTCATCTCCCGTTAAGGGAGTCATACGATGGTCGCATAAGCGGGTCAGAGACGTCCTTTTTCTCTGTCCTGAAAAGAAAGAAGATGTTGTTGATAGTGGCATTGGCTTTCCTTTTCGGTTTTGGTTTGGCGGCTTCGAGCAATTTTGTATCTCCTTTCGCTAAAGAACAGCATATCACCTTTATCTCTCTTTATTTTATTGCCTATTCTTCCGCTGCGGTGATGACGAGATTTTTCGGGGGACGGCTTGCCGATAGGGTTGGAGAAGAACGTATTATCCCATATGCTCTCATTACTACGGGAGTTGGCTTCTTGGTTCTAATTGCCTTAGGAGGGGACATAATACTCGTCGTCGCGGGATTCATGTCCGGATGTGGCCATGGTTTTCTTTTTCCATGCCTCAATGCCCTTGCCCTTCGAGATGAACCGAGAGGCATCCGGGGGAAAATAAACGGCATATTTACCGGAGGAATCGATGCTGGAGCATTTTCGGGCTCCATTATTTT
>JABGPV010000712.1 GCA_018644785.1 Deltaproteobacteria bacterium
TCACAAGGTTTGAGTTTGTTCTGAGTCATCTTCCTGAAAAGATCGAAGGTTTTTTAGGCGACGGCTCCCGCTGGGGCTGCACTTTCAGATTCCATTTGGCGCGCGACCCTTCTCACCCCTATGATATTCCCAGGACCGTGCGCTTTGGGGAAGATACGGAACTGATCCTTTTGGTGCACGCAGGCCGATTGCCTCAGGTTGACCTGGTGCAAACCAGACCGGAAAACCCAATAGAAAAACCGGTAATGTTTTTCTCGCCACCGATCCGATCCGGCCGTCGTAGCCACTTTGGCGGAGTCGGCAGGGTTGACCCTTCTGCCGAAAAGGATCGGGATGCCCGGCAATGGACGGGTTGGGCATGGGTCCCGGCAGTCATTTTGAAAAATCTGCCTAAAGGCCTCGACGGGGGGGGGCTGGAGTCCCATCTTGCATCCTCGGGACAAGGCCAGGGCAAATCACCCACCGTTGAAGTTTCAATTTCCCTGAATGTGCGGACGTATGAAGATCTGCTCGCATCTCAGGCGGCGATCCTGGGAAAAGAATTCAAGGGTCTTCTTCTTGGGGGTAAGGAGGTGGATGAAGGGATCCGGCTATCCAGAAATCTGACCCTCCATCCAACAGCAACGCTTGACCCGCCTGTTTACATAGGGGAAAATTGTCGAATCGG
>JABGPV010000713.1 GCA_018644785.1 Deltaproteobacteria bacterium
CATCAGTGGGACTCCTTTTATCAACCGCTGCCCCATAACTTTGAGATGGACCGTTTTCACCGGCCCGTACACCAGAAAAACGCTGCCGGGCAACTGGCGGAGATCGGCCCGAGCATTCTGGCGGAAAAGGAGCTGATTGACTATCTGCCGTTGCGTCAGAGCTGGAAATCTGATGAAGACCAGATGGTGGCCATGACTGTCAAAGCTGGCATTGATTATCTGGACAAGGTGGACAAGAGTGCCCCTTTTTTCCTCTGGTTAGACAGTTTTGATCCCCATGAACCCTGGGATCCCCCCCTCGATCTGGGATCCGGATCTCAAGTGCCCTTATGATCCCGACTACAGCGGTATTGAACTGATTAACCCCGTTGCCACTACTACCAAGGGGTATGTCAATGAGGAAGAGGCCCGCCATATTCGAATGCTGTACGCCGAGAAAATCACCATGGTGGATAAATGGCTGGGGAAATTCATTGACCGGCTGAAGGAGATGGACCTCTACGAGAATTCGATGATTGTATTTCTTTCGGACCACGGTGAACCCCTGGGAGATAACGAACACGGCCACGGCATTATCCGGAAATGTCGCCCCTGGCCCTATGAAGAGTTGTCCCCCATACCCCTGATTATCAAACATCCTGATGGGTTGAAAGGGAGAATCCCCTCG
>JABGPV010000714.1 GCA_018644785.1 Deltaproteobacteria bacterium
TCATTGTATGATTAATTAATAAAGGTCGAGAGGCAGTTTGGCTTTGACTTAAGTCAAACTGCTTTTTGACCGCTTTTACCAGGACAGTGTCAGTCGCAAATTGTTTTGCCAACCATTTAAAGTGCTAAGGGTTGTCTCAAAAATTACTCGAGTGTTTCTCATTGGTGTTAAAGAAACACGTTGCTATGACATTTTGTCTGCAAAATATCCAGTCTTTTGCGGACAGATTAGGCCAAGTTATTTTTGTACGATCCCTAACTGGAGAGGGTATCTGAAGAGACAGGTGTTGTTGCGCTGGACCCTTGCTGAGACAACCCACGCAGCAAGGGTTCATTTTGTCGATTTGGTAAAGGTATTGATTACTCCTTTGTTTTTGTATGCTCAATATCAAAAGGAGAACAATTATCTATGCCCAAACCTCTATCTTCAACGGTTTCGACGATATTACCATCCTTCCAGCAAATCTTGGACAGCTGGTACGCAATCACCTGCCCATTATAGAGATTCATCGATTCCATCTTCTCAGAGCTGTTATTAAACTGTATTTTCGCCACTGAGTTTTCCTGATTCAAGGTAAAACTACCCGTAATATCAGAAAACAGTAATTCCGCATGTGCATGATTAAGTACGATAACCACTTTCGAAACAAAGCGAAAGTTTTCACTC
>JABGPV010000715.1 GCA_018644785.1 Deltaproteobacteria bacterium
CTGTTTTCGGTGGTGAGGCTGCTAAAACAATTTTGGCTTCATCTGCATCCACTATCATTTGAAACATCTTGGGCATCAGTATTGAGTTTTCAAATCCAAGACTCTTTGCCATCTCCACGTACGGTGTCATATCCATGATCTTTTCTTCCCTTGTTAGATGTGCTCGATTTATTCCCATTAACAGACTAGAGCTTAAAAACTTGGCTTTTCGAAGTCAAGGCATGAATTCACCTGTTTCCTGAAAATTGGCCCTGATTAACCAAAATGTGGATCCTGTTCGGGTGTAAAATAATTAAGGGTTGGATCAAAAATTACTCAAGTGTTTCCCCTTAGTGTCAAGGAAACACGTTGCTGTGGCATTCTGTCTGCAAAATATCCAGTCTTTACCAGCATTGTCCGGTTAGGTTTTTGCAGAAAGCTGAATGATGAAACCTGGATCGCGCTTATAAGGATTTATTAGATTTTCTCAAGCTTCTGTAGCGAATCAGCCATGTTTGAGCGAGGCAGTCGAGTTTGGCGGTTTTTCGTGAAGCAAACTTAGAAAATCTTTAAATCCTTATGCGTAGAGTCGGGTTTTATCATTCAGCTTTTGTTCTGCAAAAACCTAACCAGACATTGTTGAGTCTTTATGGGACTTTTGCGGACAGATTATGCCAAGTTATTT
>JABGPV010000716.1 GCA_018644785.1 Deltaproteobacteria bacterium
TACCAAATTATTTATGCTCAGGTACTTAGAATACTATGAATGTTTTTACCTCACACAGCCTAATCTACGCGAGGAACATTCTCCAGGGCTGCGATAAGAGCATCTACTTTGATCGGTTTGCTTACATAATCGTCCATACCATGGGCAATATATTTTTCACGATCACCTTCGAGGGCGTGTGCCGTCATTGCGACAATATGCGGCTGCTGGTCTTGCGGCCATTTTGCGCGGATCTGGCGCGTGGCTTCATCGCCATCCATTTCAGGCATTTGGATATCCATGAAGATGACATCGTAGGGCTGTCGTTCTAGTGCCTCGATAGCTTCCATACCGTTGCCTGCCACGTCAGCGCGATAGCCCAATCTTGAAAGCAATTTTGTGGCAACTTTCTGGTTGATCATATTATCTTCGGCGAGCAAAATGCGCAACGGACGTTTTTCTGCCATGCTTGGGTCAATATGATCCGTTTTTTTCTTTTTCTTTTCAGGAGCAGGTGCCACTGCAATAATGCTGGTTAGGATATTGAAAAGGTTGGATGTCTTAATCGGTTTGCTAAGAAAAGCAGCTATTCTTGCATCTCCAGAGCGCGCCTTTTCGCGTTTGATCGAGGTCAAAATGATCATGGGCAAAGCATTTTCAACATTCATTTCGCTGATTTTTTCG
>JABGPV010000717.1 GCA_018644785.1 Deltaproteobacteria bacterium
AGGTTTTTGGTGTATTATAGGTGTCTGTTAAAATGGAACATTTAAACCGGACACCAGTGGTCGAATTCAATTAATTTCTCTGAAAATAATAAAAAAATCAAAATTTCATTTGATTCAAAAAATTTACCTCTTGGAAAACGATCAACCGATGATTCAGTCATCCCAGGCCTATCAGTCTCCGTGCAAGATGAAGGATTGGGAATTCCTGATTCTGAACTGGAATCAGTTTTTGATAAATTCGTTCAAAGTAGCAAGACAAAAACAGGAGCAGGTGGAACCGGATTAGGCTTGTCTATCTGCAAAGAGATTATTGAGGACCACCGTGGCCAAATATGGGCAGAAAACAACAAAGAAGGCGGAGCGACATTCAGGCTTTTGCTACCATATGAACAGGAAATCGATTAAGGGTCGGCTCAAAAATTACTCAAGTGATTCCCATTTGTGTCAAGGAATCACGTTGCTGCGGCATTCTGTCAGCAAAATGTCTACTTTTTCGCCTTGATGCTATTTTGAGGATACACGGGATCAATGCTCCCACAAATGTCACATAACCTCCATGTAGATTATTGACCATTTGTCTACTTTTATTAGACATTGTCTAATTATATTTGACAAACCAGCCTGGATTATCATCTCGTTTCTCTCCCATAACATTGCAAGA
>JABGPV010000718.1 GCA_018644785.1 Deltaproteobacteria bacterium
ATGGTTGTAAATTCGTGGGCGATTTGAAACGTGCGCAGCACGCCTTTTTCAAAAAGTTGATGTGGCCGTAAGCCGACAATATTTTCGCCCTGTAAAAAAATTTTACCAATGGTCGGTTCAAAAAGTCCGGCAATTGTATTGAACATTGTGGTTTTACCGGCACCATTCGGACCAATCAGGCCAGTAATGCTACCTTTTTCGATTAAAAAACTTGCATTATCAATCGCCCGAATCCCTCCAAAATGTTTCGATACGGAATCGATTTTTATCAAGGAATACCTCCTGAACAAGCTATGGCCCTTTCTGGGGAACATGTTAATCCCTTAAGGGTCGGCTCAAAAATTACTCAAGTGTTTTCCCCATTAACGGAAAAGGAAACACGTTGTCTTGGCATTCTGTCAGCAAAATGTCCTCTCTTTTAGGGACTTTTGCGGGCAGCTTTAGGCCAAGTTATTTTTGTACGATCCCTAAAGGGGATTTGTGCCGCGCAAAAAGCTTGGACTCATTATAGAAAAATAAATAATGATTACGCATTGAACGCTAACCGTTAAAACTCAGTCTCTCAATGAAAACACGGGTAAACTATAACAAAGGCTTGGTTTAAAGCAAAGTATTTTGTTGTTTTTTATTGTCGACAGGTGATTTCTTATGAAATGGCCT
>JABGPV010000719.1 GCA_018644785.1 Deltaproteobacteria bacterium
GCGATTTCAACAACGCCATCTGGTTCCTGATCGCTTAATTTTAGGTACAAAGCGTCAATTTCTTCATCATAATGTACTTTCATTTTATTCTTCCCTTCTTCAATGGATAGCTTGTGATTACGGTCATCACCTCGTTTTCAGCGTGAAGTCCACTGCCCCTTTTGCTGTTTCTCTCACCTTAAATATCATAGTACAGGATGAAAAGAGGAGCAAGGAGTATGCGTTAAAAAGTGCCGGGCGCAGATCCCTTTTTGCTCAGGTCCTCGTGCTATTCCAGCCTTATAGTGTCAAACAATTTTACAATCGTATGAAAAGTTTACAGATCTGAGGGGGGGGATATCCATGATTTATCCGTTTCTCCCGCCACCAATTGTATGACGTGGGAATGCATACGGCGCGGGTTCCCATGCTGGAGCGTGGGAACCCGGTGGAAAAAAATGAAGGTGAAGTTCGTCGAAAACAGGTCTAGTTCTATTCTTGGCATCTTTTTTGCTACAACAATCAGGTTTATGGTAAAACCAAAAACCCATTTCGTTAAGAACACAACATGTGGTAATATATCGCTCCGGCTTTCGCCATATGCGTGGGCAATATGGAAATTTAAATCAATATGTAATAAAAGCTTGACAAAGTCCGGTTTTTATTGGATAATTCCCAG
>JABGPV010000072.1 GCA_018644785.1 Deltaproteobacteria bacterium
TTGGCTTGCAGGCTGTCGCCAATTTCATTTCTTCCACGTTGAGAGGCGATGGGCTTTTTGCCCGCGAGGCAAAATGGCAGGCCATGGTGCGGACGCTCGGGGCTTTGGGGATACTTCTGAGCCTCCTTTTTGTTCGGGCCGAGCCGTGGGCCATCTTCGGGGGATGGTTCCTTGGGGTGTTGGTGAGTCTGTTTCTGGCGCCCATTCCCATCGTGAAGCCAACATTTGGCGGATTCAGAATTCGGGATGTCCGGCGGGCCTGCCTGGGTTTTATGGCCATTGATGCCGCAACGGTGGTATATTATCGTTGCGATATCATTCTGCTGGAGTACTTGACCGGGAACAGCGCTGAGGTGGGGTATTATTCCGCGGCCTACCGCTTTCTTGAAGGCGTTGTTTTGATGGCCGTGCCATTGCGCGTTATCTGGTTCAGGAAGCTGAGATTGGTTTGGGAGGACCGGCGATTTTTTGAGAATCAGGTGTTAAAGATGGGGCTGGGGATGCTTGGGGCAGCATGCCTGGTGATTGGCATTGGGGTTCCATTCAGTCAAGAGATTATGTAGTTTACCTTTGGTCCGGAATATGCCGATTCGGTTTCCCTGCTGCCGTGGCTGCTGGTTGCTTTGGTGTTTGTGCTGCCGAACGGTGTGCTGACCCAGGGGGTTGTGGCACGGAATATGGAGCGGTATTATGCTTTTGCCGCGGCGGGGGCGGCATTGCTTAATATTGGGTTGAATCTGGTTCTTATTCCTGAGTTTGGAGGGATGGGGGCGGCTTGGGCGACTGTTGTTACTGAGGGGTTTTTGATGGTTGTTCTTTTGGTTGGGGTTCGGGGGAGGGCTGAGGGGTGATTAAGGTGGATGTTTTTTTGGTACGGATTTCGCGGTTTGGGTCTTTTGTTTTTGGGGGAGAAATCTAAGCACATATATGCTGGAGGTTTAGTGCGTTCAAAAATTGACGCTGCAAGAGCTCAGATCTTGTTTTTTCTTCTTTGCCGCCCCCTGACAAAACTGCGGCTATATACGTCCCCATTTTTCTTATTCTATAAATTACTGAAATAACATTTGATTTCATCCCAATTCTGTCTTCCTACAAACAAAGGTAACGTGGCACAAAAATTGCATCTTCCATGGAAAGTAAAGTTCGGAGGAAACTGAAAGGGAGGAATAACATCCTTCCAGTCCGGGATGAGGCCAATGTTCGTATCTTCAACAACAGGAGGGGAAGCGGTTAAACGGGTAATTGAGACGCCCCAATCTCTTCAAAAATCTGAATTCCCCCGTATACTTAATAAACAAATTGCAGACCCGGTCCAACCTGTCCATACGCCCGTTTCCGCACGAGGGTTTCAGATCGGGAGTAAGACGTCGCTTGCGCCGAGTCGTTTTTTCCTGAATACTATCACTGTCTCTGACTATTATCCTCCTGTATCAAACCATTCGATCAAACACCCGGCCCATGGGAAAAGGCACGGAAATATCCCTTATCCCAAATTGGACAGTGATCAGGCTGATTTGAAAATATCGGAAGGTTCCAAAGCTGTTGAAACAGATAAAGACAAAGCTGTCTTAAACAATGGTTTACAAGCAGGGCGTAAAAACTCGCATGGGCCCGAGCTCGTTCAGATTGGAACCCTCTCCAAAAGCGACCCTACGGTCTCGGAACTTTTGATCAAACATCCGGCCTATGGGAAGAACTGCTGGAACATCCTTAACTCCAGCATAAACCGCGACAAAACCTACACCACCATACCGGGCGGTTCCCGAATATACCTAAACCCGGAAACCCATGAAATCGTATGGAACCGTCAGGAGGTTTCCGGCAATGGCACTCAGAGGAAGAACAATACTCCGAAAAATGCTGAGCCTGTCTTCCTCGGAACACTCTCCAAAAGCAATCCTACGGTCTCGGAACTTTTGATCAAACATCCGGCCTATGGGAAAAACTGCTGGAACATCCTTAACTCCAGCATAAACCGCGACAAAACTTACACTGCCATACCGGACGGTTCCCGCATATACTTAAACCCGAAGACTTTTGAAGTCGTGTTGAACGGGAACAAAGCCCCTGACGCACACGCTGTGCAGGCGGAACAGCCCGATTTTCGGGCCAAACAGATAGAGCCGCGTGAATCCGATCCTTTTTCCGCAGGGCTGGTTAAAGCGCTCAAGCCATACCTTGGGAAACCCTACAAAGAAATCAATTGTTTTGAACTGGTGGCTCAGGGACTGGAAGGGGCCGGAATTCGATACTATGGCCGCGATGGACTCGGGGAGCGGCTTGTGAAAATGGCAGCGAAAAATGGGTTGTCGAACAATCACTACCTTACGGGCGAAGGCCTCATTGAAACTTCCGGTTCACCGATTTATTCTAAATCGATTCCAAGAATCCGTAATTCAAAGACCGAGGCCCACAAGCTTTACCAAGAAGTTGCGCCTTTGCTGCATGAAGGCTTGATTCTTTCATTTTCCACACCTACCCGCGGACACACGGGAATCGTATCCCAGAGAGAACAAAACTGGACTTATATCAACTCAGGACACATGGACAATCGCATTGAGGGCAGAACTTCAAGAGGCGTGGGTGAAGAGTTCCTGAGCGCGGAGATCAGAAACTGGTTCAGGCTTGCAGCCAATAGGAAGGAACCACTTCAAATTACCATAGGCCGGCTGGATGAAGACAAACTCAGGGCACTTTTGATTTAGTTGACAGGGAAAGATATGAGTCAAATATTCAGGGTATTGATTGTAGATGACAACGAGGTCACCCGAAAACTGTATCGGGGAATTCTAAAGGATTTTCCCGAATTTCGAGTACGGGAGGCAAAAAACGGCAAAGAAGCTTTAGATCTGATTGCGAAATCGACGCCGGATATTGTCATTAGCGATTTGATGATGCCTGAAATGGATGGGCTGGAACTATGCCGCTACATCAAGGGCGATGCGAGCGCGAGTCTATCCACCATATATCTGATTATGGTCAGTGCGAAAGAAACCAAAGAAGACAAAATGGCCTGTATGAGGGAGGGGGCTGACGACTATCTGTTCAAGCCGGTGGATAAGGAGGAACTCCTTGCCAGGATTAAGGTGGGACAGCGAATCGCCGCCCGGATCAGGAAAACAGAGATGGAGACCCGGAGGATGTTCGAGGAGATTGACGTCCTGCTTGTTCAGGACGGGGGATGCGCCCCCGGATACAATCCTGTCACAGCGTTTATAACCTTCCATTTAGAGGAGATCGGCAGGGAAATTTATGCCACGGTAGAAGGATTGAAGTCTCTGGTTTCCGGAAAGCGAGATGATTTTGTCAGGCTGGTCTACCATCCTCAGATACTAAAGAAATTGGACCAGATCCCGGGAGTATTTCATGCCGCCCCCCTTTCCGAATGGCGGGGTGCGCTTTTGAGGGGCGAAAGATACAGAGACTTCGTGAAAAGGGAAAACCAGAAAAAGGCAGCAGAAACCATCATAAAAAGAAATGTGAAAGCAATCATAGCCATTGGCGGCAACGGCACGTTTAGAGGAATCAGGGAATTATGTGATTTTCTCCCTACCGCCATCCAGGTATTCTTTGTGCCGGTGACCATTGACAGCGATGTTGCAGGAACGGAATGTATCGGCGAAAATACAGGGATTGAGATGGGGGCTGAAAAGATCAGATGTTATATGGCGGATGCCCGCACGCACAAGAGGACCTATATTATTGAAATGATGGGCGCCAGCAGTGGTTTTCATGCCCTCCATTCCTGTTTGGGATCACGAGCGCATCTCGCTGTTCTCCCCAACAGTGTGATTGATCACAAAAAAGTGGTCGAGGCCTTAAATCAGAAAAATGATTGCGTAATCGTGGTGGCGGAAGGGTATAGGGAGGAAGAAAGAAAAAAGGCGGGCATTAAAGACAATGCAGCGGAATATTTCCACAAAGAACTGCTGGAAACCGGCATCAAAATCAAGAGAAAAGTGGTATGCGAACCATTTTCACGGGATATAAGAGGCGCCGGCGCCAACAATCAGGATATCACATTAGCCCAGAGGATGGCCTACAAGATAGCGGAGTATCTAAAAGCCGGGACTTCGAGGCTCATGCCCGCAGTCAGATCGGGGAGGGAATATGCCATTCCCTTCAATGAAATTCATACGGACAATTTAGTAGAAGCAGATCTTCTTGCCTTGTCCAATCGCCTCACAAGGGCATGAAATGAGTGTAAACTTTGGAGTACGACTATGATTAAAGGCTAAAATATGGAAAAAGATGACGTCCTGAAAAAAATCTATTCAAAGATAGATGAAATCCCCACTCTTCCCGCGGTAGTCCCGAAGCTATTGGGGGTGATGGAAAGGGGCGGCGCCAATGCCTCCGATATCGCCGGTACAATTTCCACTGACCCTGCCCTTTCATCAAAAATATTGAAAGTAGCGAACTCTGCCTATTATGGTTTTTCACAGGAAATCTTAAGCCTGAAACTGGCGATGCCTTTGCTTGGCCGTAACATGGTCAAATCCCTCGCCCTATCCATCGGGGTTATTCAGAGTCTGCCTTCCCACAAAAAATCCCCCAATTTTTCAGATAAGGGACTGTGGGTGCACGGCTTGGCCGTAGCCACGCTCATGCAGGAATTGGGGAAAAGATTCAATAATGGGGGAAATACGGAGCATTTCTTCATCACCGGGTTGTTACACGATATCGGTAAAGTCGTTTTAAATCAATATTTTAACGAGTTTTTCCAAGAGGCCCTAGCGGAAGTTCATAACGAAGGGATCGCGGGACTTCATAATGCCGAAAGTAGATTGATCGGCTTCGATCATGGTGAGATAGGCGCCATACTCTTAACGCGCTGGAAATTTCCCGACGTGATCAGTGATTCCATTGCCGCCCATCATCAAACCAAAACGCCTGAAGGGACAAACAGGCGTGATGTCGCCATGCTCCGGGTTGCAAACGCACTGCCGCAGGAGCTTAGGCTGGGGCAGGAGGGCAATCCCGTTCCACCTACTATTACCAGGCAGGACCTTAAAGCATTAGAAATAGGGGAAAATGAAATCGAAGAGATGAGGGCGTATCTGGCCGGTGTTGAGGACGAAATCTACGCCCTTTTTGATGCTATGGCTTGATGACGTCGTAAAAAATCCCATCTACTGCGTTGCAGTGATTTTTCAGACTCTCAACATACTACATGTATGCCTTCGATCCTGAAAAATCACTGCGCCTTGTATATGAAACTTTTTACTTAGCCATCTATAGCGAAAATCGGACTTTTTACGGGACCATCATGGCTTGACCTCTTTCGGCTCCAACCAGATAACGTCATAGGGCTGTAATGTAATAAAAAGCGTCTCGTTTTCGGCCATCCATTCCATTCCACTCACAAGATCATACCACCTCGCTTCATCCGTTCCAATTTCAGACAATGGTATTTCCAGGTGGGTAACCCCGCTTGTCACATTTGTCAGGGTCAGAATGAATCGATCCTCTTGCGGGGATCTCCTGATAACAGAAAAGACGGAAGGCGATATGGATAGGACTCGTTGAGTTCCGGCGGGGTGAAAGGCACGGTGTTTTGTTCGGATGACGATGAGTCTCCCTAACTCCCGGCTGATCCTGGAAAACTTGGAAAGAGGATCTTTCAATGTTTCGATAACAGCCCCGGCATCAATCACGGTGCGGTTGATATCCCGATTTGATTGGGTTGCCAGAACCGCTTCGATGTCGTTCCGGGTACCAATCAGGCTGTGCAGATAAATCCCCGGGACACCCCGAAGAACCAGGGCGATAATTCTGGATGCCACAAACCGCTTGACCTGAAAGGCGATATCATCATCGCTGTCATCCCGGTTAAGGGCGCTGAACCAGGTGATATTGATTTCATAAGGCACTTCGGTGCCGTCCCGACCCGTCTTATATGAGACATACCCGCCATGTTTCTCTGCCCTTTGAATGATAAACGCAATTTCTTCCTCAGTAAGGATTCCCCGTACCGCCATGACGCCGATGCCGTCATGGGAATCCAGGAAATTAAAGAAAGTCGTCGTATCCGAAACGAATTCCAACCCATCAGCCCATCCGGACAGGGCGGTGGCATCCTCTGTATAGAATGTGTGGAGAACAAGCGGCGGCAACGCAAAATTGTACACCATATGCGCCTCATCATGGCCATCGCCGAAATAAGAGACGTTCTCCTTGTGCGGCACATTGGTTTCGGTTATCAGGGCCACCCTCGGTGCAACAATATTCAAAACGTCGCGAAAGAGCTTCACGATCTCATGGGTCTGGGCCAGGCTGACGCATTGGGTTCCGGGCGCAGTCCATAGATATGTAACGGCATCCAAACGAATAGTGCCGGCGCCCTTACGCACGTAAAAAAGCAGGATCTCGATGACCCGCATCAACACGTCCGGATTGGTATAGTTGAGGTCTATCTGGTCTTTTGAGAAAGTAGTCCATACATGCATAGGGCCCGTTATGCTCTGAAACTCGGAAAGGATATCAGAAGTCCTTGGACGAAATATCTTCTTTCGCGCCTCTGCCGACAACTCATCCGGCGTGACAAAATGGATAAAAAATCCCCAATAATAGGGATTGCCATTTAGAAATTCCTGAAACCAGCGGCTTTCGGATGATACATGATTGAAAACCCCGTCAAACATCAAACGATACCGACCTTCAAGCGCTTCGATATCCGCCCACGTCCCAAGATTGGGGTCAACGGTTTCGAAATCGGTGACAGAGAATCCCCTGTCGGAGGAGTAGGGGAAAAAGGGGAGGAGATGAAGCGTATTGATGGTCCCACCCAGATATGTGTCACAGAATTCAGCCAGATCTGCGAGGGGCGTGGGCCCTTTACCGCGTAGGAGATCTCCGTAAGTGATCAGGATGACGTCCTCTTGAGTAAATCTCTCTTCGGGATCAAGCCCCTTATCCTCTTCTATCAATGCCTCAGTTTTATGGGCGTAGTAAACCTCGAGTATCCGTTCAAGTTCAGGCATGTAAGCATCGGCCACAGGTTCGCCGTAAAGGAAGTTCAAGCGACCCAGGATCCGTTTTCGATCTTCAGGAGGAATCTCTAAAAGAGGTCTCGTGAAATCCGGTTTCGGATTGTGGAAGGTATGAGGCCCCCCCGGATCTCCGAGAGGCGTGGCATCAGCGGTATCCATTTTGTCTGTGTTATCGTCCATTGCGACCCATAAAATTCCCATCCCTGAATTCACCTATCAGTTTCTCACCATCCGGCGTGGTCAAAATCCCCTGGCCATCTCTTTTGTCATCTTTCCATTCACCCAAATATTTTAGACCGTCAGAGGCGGTAAAAAACCCCTGCCCATCCCTTTTACCATCCTTCCAGGAACCTTCATATCTTGATCCATCAGGGTAGGTCATAATCCCTCGTCCATGGATTTTGTCATTCTTGAATTCACCTTCATATCTTGATCCATCAGGGTAGGTCATAATCCCTCGTCCATGGATTTTGTCATTCTTGAATTCACCTTTATATCTTGATCCATCAGGGTAGGAATAAACTCCCTGTCCCTCTCTTTCACCATCCTCCCACTCACCATCATATTTCTTCCCCTCCGGACCTGTGGAAACCCCATCCCCATGGGGCCTACCATCCTCCCACGCACCTTCATATTTTGATCCATCAGGGTAAGAATAAAACCCCTGCCCATCCCTTTTACCATCCTTCCAGGAACCTTCATATTTCCTGCCGTCAGGATGGGAATAAATCCCAGCGCCATCCCTTTTATCATTCCGCCAGTCACCTTCATATTTTGAACCGTCAGGGTAGAAATAAACCCCCTGCCCATCTCTTTTACCATCCTTCCAAGAACCTTCATATTTCCTGCCGTCAGGATGGGAATAAATCCCCACCCCATCTCTTTTACCATCCTTCCACGCACCTTCATATTCTGATCCATCAGGGTAGAAATAAACCCCCTGCCCATCTCTTTTATCATCCTTCCAAGAACCTTCATATTTCCTGCCGTCAGGATGGGCATAAATCCCCACCCCATCTCTTTTACCATCCTTCCACGCGCCTTCATATTTTGAACCATCGGGGTAATTTAGAATCCCTCGTCCTGCTCTTTCACCATCCTTGAATTCTCCAACATATTTCTTGTCCTGGCTGATCAAAATTCCATTCCCATGGGGTTTATCATCCTTCCATTCACCCTCATATTTTTTACCATTAGAATAAATATATACCCCTTGCCCATCCCTTTTACCATCCTTCCAGGAACCTTCATATTTCCTGCCGTCAGGATGGGAATAAATCCCAGCGCCATCCCTTTTATCATTCCGCCAGTCACCTTCATATTTTGAACCGTCAGGATAGGTCAAAGTCCCTTGCCCATCCCTTTTACCATCCTTCCAGGAACCTTCATATTTTGAACCGTCAGGATAGGTCAAAGTCCCTTGCCCATCCCTTTTACTATCCTTCCATGCGCCTTCATATTTTGAACCGTCAAAATAAATATACGTCCCCTGTCCATCCCTCTTATCATCAATCCAGTCACCCTCAAATTTTGAACCGTCAAGATAGGTCAAAATCCCTTTTCCATCCCTTTGGCTATCCTTCCACGCACCTTCATATTTTGAACCGTCAGGATAGGTATATATGCCTTGTCCATGTGCCATATAGTCCTTGAAATGACCCACATATTTTGAACCATCAGGGTAGGCATAAGCCCCTTGGCCATTGACACAGTCACCTTCAACACATTTCCCAAATATCGTTACGGGTAGAAAACATACCAACAACAGGAGAGAAACAAAAGCGATACGCCTTTTGGCTTGTGGACCTTGAACTAATTGAGACAATTTAAACTCTCTGAACATTCACAGGCAATCTTGAGTGTTTTAAATTCCGGAGTTTTCAGGCAGGGATTATATACAATTTTTGAAGAAAACTGTAAAGATATTCAATTTTTTTGCCGATCTAATATTTGAACATCCAAGAAGTTTCCCTTTATCCTTAGCGCATAAAATATTGAGGGGTCTACAATGGAAAAGCTACAGAACATATACGAAGCTCTGGAAATTATGCGAGAGGACCAGCAACAATTTGATAGGACTGTTGCTGATTTAAGAAGAGAAAAGAATTCCATAACAAAAGGAGATCGGGAGCATTGAAAAAACCATTATCAATGATTGGGCTGGCAACCATTGCACTCCTGCTCACGTTAGGGATTATCACTGAAGCCCTTGCCATTGATGTTTACCATTTTCTGGTGCAATACAAAAATGGCAGGGTTGCTGAAAAAATTTCTACACAATCGGAGGAAAGCTATAAAAATTGCTATGAAGGGTATGTGGAAAATGTAGCATTACTTAAGAAAAAGGAATATTCCTTACAGGGATTTGCTCAAACCTTTGGTGAAAGAAATTATCATCGATTAATGACCGGCTATTTCGGGATTGGCCTGGAAGAGCAGATAATTTTTGATAGAAACGGAGGAGGGCTCGAAGTGGATCCCCAGGCGTTGCCCCCCCCTGACGGGAAGTCAAAGGCACTGGCAAAAAAAATCGACAGGATTATCCATGGCGACAATCGGGCCGGTGATTCTAACCCATCAGGTAAATCCTTGTTGCCAAATCCGGGGCCATTGCCGGCACGGCGCGATGATCCTGATTCCCTGGCTAACGGGTCTCTGCAGGAGGAAGGTATCGACCTACCGGCTGACCCCCATCCGGAAAGCCCCAAAGAATCGGATGAAAAAAAGGGCTATGGCCCCAAAATAGATGTTTACCGGTTTTTAGCGGAATACATAAACGGCGGGACGGTTGAAAAGGCCTCAACACTGTTACCGGAGGAATATCATACGCAATATAAAGGTTATGTCAGGAAAGTAGCATCGCTCGGAAAAGAAACATACACCGTGAGAGAGTTCAAAAAAACTTTCGGGGGGGAAAGCTACGATTTGTTAATTCAGGGGTTGTTCGGGAAAGACGATACGGACATCGTAATGGAAAACAGGATAAAAAGAGGAATAGCGCCACGCCCAGATGTGCTGCCTGTCCCATCTGAAAAATCAATTAAATTGGCCAACAAATTAAAAAGACTTACTGAGAATCAGTAGCCTCCCCTATATTCGTCTCTTGGATTCCTCCAAGATCTTTTCGATTAAAGCATAATAGGGGCTTTCTCCCGGAATTGCCTCCTTTAGGTGATCAGCGTAGCTTTCGATCTTCTCCAATGCTTCTGACTGTGTATCGATTATCTCTTCATATCCCTTTTGCATGCCAAACAGGTGATCAATCTTTGTACCCAAGGTCCTCAATATCTCCTGAAGTTTATTTTCCGGGATATCGTCTCTGTTTACCAGTAAATCCAACAGTTGATTGTGGAGTGCCTTATGTATTTGCAAAGTATTTTCTGAATTAAGGAACCGCTTATATTCCAATACCCTGTCAATTTTTTCTTTTAATTCATTAAGGGGAATAGGCTTCATCACATAATCAAAGGCGCCCAGTTTCATAGCGTCCACAGCGCTTTCTACAGTGGCATACCCCGTAATCATGATGACCTCGGTCAAAGGGTTATGCTCTTTTACATGCTTTAGAAGGCTCATCCCACCCTCATTATTACCCCCTGTACCAGGCATATTTTTGTCGGTCAGAAGAATGTCATAGTCATTTGTTTGCATCAGCGCTAACGCACTGTCCACACTCCCCGCCAGGTCAACGTGGTATCCAATCCCTTCCATAAAATCAGAAAGCGTATCAAGGATATTCTTTTCATCATCTGCGATCAGTATTCTTGCTTTCATCCAGCCTCCTTTTATCCACACCTCAATCCCAACCGGAACCCATCAACAAAAGCTATGGCGCCCGGTTGTTCCGGACTTGCTTCAGCACCTTCGGGTCGGGTAAACTCAGGTGGTGCCTCTTGATTTTTTCCACAAGGGTTGTTCGCTTTAGATGGAGAAGCTGCGCAGCCTTGTTTTTCACGCCTTTAGCCTTTTGTAAGGATTGAATTATCAAGGCTTTTTCAAAATCTGTTACAGCCGTATTAAGACATATACCCTCACCTGCAATCTCAATGGTTTCGCCACCCGGTTGCGCTTTGATCGACCGTACGATTTTTTCCGGCAAATCGTGTCTCTTTATTGTCCCTTCCTGTTTCAGTACAACAAGCCTCTCAATTAAATTCTTAAGCTCTCTGACGTTCCCCGGCCATGCATACTCCGACAACTGTTTGAGGACATTTTCTGAAAATCCTTCAATATTATAATCATTCTTTTTATTGAAAGTTTTAAGGAAATACCTTGCCAGAAGGGGAACGTCACGTTGTCGATTTCTCAGCGGTGGTAAATTTAGAGGTATTACATAAAGTCGGTAAAACAGATCTTCACGAAACAGGCCTTTCTCGACCTGTCTTTCCAGGTTCCGATGGGTGGCGGCGATTACGCGAACATCCGCTCTTGTGGTTTTATTACCACCGACCTGCTCGAATTCACCCTCCTCCAGAACCCTCAATATCTTTACCTGAAGGTTTGCGCTCATATCACCAATTTCATCCAAGAAAATGGTGCCGCTGTTGCCCCTCTCAAACTTTCCGGTCTTGTTTGTGACAGCTCCGGTAAAGGCCCCCCGCACATGGCCGAACAATTCGCTTTCTAATAGATTTTCCGGGATGGCCCCGCAATTGATCGATACGAAGGGCCTGTCAACCCTCTTAGAATTCAGGTGGATAGCCCTGGCTGCCAGCCCCTTGCCGGTGCCGGTTTCCCCGGTAATCAGAATGGTGGTGTCGCTTGAGGCAACCCGCTCGATAACCTTGAAAACTTTTTGGATTTCGAAACTCTGCCCGATTATCCCATCAAATTTCAGTTGGAGCATGAAATACTCCCACGGGGATATTGCATTAACTTCTTAGAACAGCTTTCATGAAAGGCTATTAGCTCTGTTTTCCCGTATAAGTTTAGGAGGATCAAACACGTTTGTCAATCAGTCAGGGAATGAACAAAAGAAATGACGTCATTTTCTTGACGAAATCACCAATCATGCTACAATTGACGCGTACATGCCCATTGAGTGGCAATCCATAATAGAAACAGCCTGCAGTCATTGATATTTGTGGATTCTCTGTTCTGGCACAATGTTTGCCTATTTTTTAAACGGGCAGGCAACTATTAAGGAAAAGGAAAAGATCCGCAGAGGATTTCCTGAATAAGCAAGTGAAAATTCCAAGATATTTGTTATATGTTGAAAGGGAGAGACCCCTATGAGTATTCTAATTGTGGAAGACAATCCGGTAAACGCTAGAATACTGACCATTCATCTTCAAAAGGCCGGTTACGAAACCATAGTTGCGCACAGTGCAGAAGAGGCACTGGAATGTCTCATGTCCAATCCCCGGATCAGGCTTGTAATTACCGACATTATGATGTCGGGAATGAGCGGGCTACAACTCCTTGATAAAATAAAGGCGTTGCCCGATTGGAAAGATATACCCGTGATCATGTGCTCTTCTCTTGCGGATTTGGAAACTGTCAAAAAAGCCATGAAAGCAGGCTGTAAGCATTATTTAATTAAGCCGGTGGACAAGAATAATCTACTGCGGAATGTTCGGGAGGCCCTAAAACATAGCAAGCTTATCTTGAAAGACAAGAAGGACGTTATGACCCGGTTGGGTTTAGACAAGAATTCCTATGAAGAGGTTGCCGACATTTTTCTAGCGATGGTGAATGAAAAAATTATTCAATTGGAAAAGCAGACGGCAGATGAAGATCCCCAAAAGCTCTCCATACATGTATCGGAATTATCGGAGAATGCAATTTCCTTTGGCGCCGAAAGGCTCGCGGAAGTTCTGGAAAAACTTTCCCCAGGCGAAATTCAGGGTGGTGTAGAGAGCCACAGTTCCAATTATTCTTTGCTCCTAAAGGAATTGAAGCTTGTTAAAGATGCTTTGGAGGGACAGACGGAAAAAGCCAAAATATCATCCAAGGCCAAGCCCAGTGAGAAAGACGTTGAGAAATCAAAAAAAACGGTTAAGAAAAGTTAAGGGCCTAACCAAAGATATTTGAAATTTTGAAATCGATATTCTGCGGTTCAAATAAAGGGTTACGGACACAAAGGGGGATAGTACGGACAAGGCCGTACCTTAATCCTCGTTCCTATACCCTTCGTGCGGGAACGCACTTTCGGACGCTCACGTCCTTTTTGTCTTGCAACGGTCCCTGTCCCATAGGGACATTTGAAAATAGCCCGGCAATTTATTGTCGGGATTTGATGTCCCGCAATTTTTTTAGTCCCATCGGGACGACAGAAAATGGCCGGGAAAGGAATCATGAGTGGGAAATTCCCATATCAGCGTTACATTCGAAGAAGAATACCTTGATTTTTTGAAGAAAAATGATGTCTCTTATGATGAGCGATATATCTGGGTTTGAAGGCTGGAACTTTCGAGATCTGCCGTCCCTACGGGACTAATTGCATTTACACGAACACATCCCGGCAATGAATTGCCGGGCTATTTTCATGAGTCCCTACGGGACAGAAAGTCGGCATGTGCTGTGCCGACTTATGTCTGTAGCGAAACAAAGCCAATAAATGCAATGTGTTACAAATGTGAGAGATGAACTCTCAGAGTGAAACTGTAAGAATCTAAAGATACGCACGCGGTAGATCCTCCTTTCCAGATGATGATCAGGCTACGTCAGTTTAGGAGTTTTGCGAGGAAACCATGAAATACACCTTCAAAGAACTGATTGATTTGCCCAAATTGCAGGAACTGACCGATGAATTGTACACCGCTGCTTCCATTCCTTCAGCCGTTATCACAGTGGACGGGGAGATTCTAACCGGATCCGGATGGCAAAAGATATGTGCGGATTTTCACAGAAAACACCAACAGATCGAAAAAGAATGCATCGAAAGCGACATAACTATCAGAAAGAAGTTGGATGATGGCGAACCTTTTGTGATCTACAAATGCCCGCGAGGACTGGTTGACGCATCGGCGCCGGTTATCATAGCTGGGGAACACATGGCAAACGTTTTTTCAGGGCAGGTCTTTTTGGAGCCACCTGACGAAACCACGGAACAGTTTTTCAGGGAACAGGCGCGAAAATTCGGGTTTGACGAAACAGATTACATTAAAGCATTCAAGGAAGTTCCGATTTTCACAGAGAAAAAGTTTCGAGCGGGTATCACCTTCCTTGCTAAATTAGCGCAATCAATTGCCGACACGGGTTTTACGCGGCTAAGGGAGTTGGAGGCTATGGAGGTGCTGCGGGAGGGTGAAAATAAATTTCGCAGTTTTGCGGAACAATCGCTTGTCGGCATCTATCTCATCTCAGATGATGTCTTCAAATATGTTAACCCGAAATTTGCCGAAATGTTTGGCTACAGTGTTGATGAATGCCTGGACAACATGCATTTTCCACAACTTGTGCATCCCGAGGATTTGGCTACGGTTAAAGAACAGGTAGGGAGACGGGTTTCCGGAGAAACCAAAGCCGTTCAATATTCTTTCAGAGGAATCACGAAAAGTGGCGATACAATCCATGTTGAAATTTTCGGCTCTTTCATGGTTTTAAGAGGCGAGATTGTTGCCACTGGAACCATGTTGGAAATCACCGATCGAAAGCAGGCGGAAGAAAAAAGGAAACAACTCCAAGCCCAACTCCAGCAAGCCCTGAAGATGGAAGCCATGGGCACCTTGGCAGGCGGTATTGCCCATGACTTTAACAATCTGCTCATGGCCATCGAGGGACGTGCTTCGATAATGCTGATGAATAAGGCGTCTTCCCATCCTGATTTTCGACACCTGAAAGGGATAGAAGAAAATATTGAAAGCGCCGCCGACTTAACCAGGCAACTCTTAGGCTTTGCCAGAGGTAGAAAATATGAGGTCAAGCCAACTGATTTGAATGAAGTCGTCAAGAAAGAAAACCGCATGTTTGGCCGGACCAAGAAAGAGATCACTATCCGTGGCAAATATGGAAAGGATCTCTGGACTGTAGAGGTCGATCGGGGGCAGATCGAACAGGTCCTGCTGAATCTTTATGTGAATGCCTGGCAGGCAATGCCCGGGGGTGGTGAGCTATATTTGGAAACAGAGAATGTGGCCCTTGACGAAACTGATGTGAAACCGTTTCCCATTGAACCCGGAAAATATGTGAAAATATCCGTTATCGACACAGGCGTCGGAATGGATAAAGCAACCCGGGAAAAGATATTTGAGCCTTTCTTTACCACCAAAGAGATGGGCAGGGGCACCGGCTTGGGGTTGGCCTCCGCCTATGGAATCGTCAAGAATCACGGTGGATTCATCAATGTTTACAGCGAAAAAGGTCATGGGACCACCTTCAATATCTATCTGCCTGCTTCTGAAAAGGAGATCATTGAAGAGAAGAAACCCGCCGGGGACACATTAAGGGGATCTGAGACTGTTCTTTTCGTAGATGACGAAGATATGATAATTGAAATTGCCGAGGAAATATTTGAGCAGTTGGGTTACAAAGTCTTGACAGCAAGGAGCGGAAAAGAAGCTATTGAGATATATGAGAAAAACAAAGAACAGATTGACATAGTGCTTCTGGACATGATCATGCCGGACATGAGTGGCAGCGATACCTATGACAAGATGAAAAAGATCGATCCTGATATAAAGGTGCTCCTTTCCAGTGGGTACAGCATCAATGGTCAAGCAACCGAGATAATGGATCGAGGCTGCAATGGTTTTATTCAGAAGCCCTTCAAGATGAAAGAATTGTCACAAAAATTGAGGGAAATTTTGGACAAGAAATAGGACCGAATATGCGGCTATGTTCGGTAATGCCCGACGCAACATTTCCTATATTTGTATTGAATTTCAAAGCCTTCTAAGAAAGTCAGGATTACATCTCCCAGCCTTGCATAATGCCGGAGGATGTGCCATGCTGGGTTCATGCACGAATCTTAGCATCTAAATAAGCCAGAATTAGTCCTCGTTAATTCGGATTACATTAGAACCACTGTGACGATAAAATACGGTCGAACATAACTGAAGCTGGGAGCATACATGATGGATTCGCAAAGGCTCATGCATATTATCAAGAAAATGTATGAGCCTTTTTTATTTTGAGGGTATTTGGAGAATTTGTGATGATCAAAAGAACCACTCTTAAAGGAATAGCTCAAACCACAAGCCTTCCGGAAAATACCAGCGTACGTGCAACGCGACTGACAACCTATTTCTGGCTCCTGATTGTAATCTGGACCATCATTATAATCTGCTTGCTCGCGTTGGATTTCCTTCAGACTGGATGGGTACAACGAGAAATGGCGAAAACAGAAGCCCGTGCAAACTTCAACAAGGATCAGGCATTTCGATTCTGGTCGTCCAAACACGGCGGAGTTTATGTTCCCATAAATTCCCGTACTCCGCAAAATCCCTTTCTCAGCCACGTCCCGGAACGGGATATCACAACAGAATCCGGCAAAGCGCTAACCCTGATGAATCCTGCTTACATGCTTCGGCAGATGCTGGAGGAATACGAAAACCTATTCGGCGTTCACGGTCACATAACAAGTCTCAAGCATTACAGGCCCGAGACAGCACCCGACGAATGGGAAAGAACGGCGCTTTTGGCTTTTGAACGTGGTGACAAGGAAGTGCTCGAATTTACAGAAATAGAAGGTACGCCCTATCTTCGTCTTATGCGGCCCATGATTGCTAAAAAGAGCTGTTTGAAATGCCATGTCAATCAGGGTTATAAGGTGGGAGATGTCCGGGGTGGTGTGAGTGTTTCGGTACCCATGAGCCTTTATGTTGCGAGTCAACGAAAAGTGTTCACGACCCATGTCTTTGGATTCGGCCTGGTGTGGTTACTGGGTATTGCCGGAATTGGTATGGCAACCCGGGGGCTCAGGAATCGCAACAGGGCACGCGACAGGGCAGAGGCGGCGCTTCAAAAAGCGCACGAGGAATTGGAAGTACGGGTTGAAGAACGCACCGTCGAACTGAACAAGGAAATAGAAGAACGTAAGCAGGCGGAGGAAGCGCTGCTGAACCAGACGTATTTCCTTCAGAAAGCGCAAGAGATTGGACAAATAGGCACATGGGAATTGGATATCAAGAAAAATGAATTACTGTGGACTGATGAGAATTACAAAATATTTGGACTTCCCATCGGAACAAAACTCACTTATGAAATCTTCCTGAATTGTGTCCATCCCGATGACAGAGAATACGTCGATAAAGAGTGGAAAGCAGCATTTGATAAGAAGCCCTATGATATAGAACATCGCTTGTTAGTTGACGGTGACGTGAAATGGGTAAGGGAAAAGGCCGAACTTCAATTCAATGAAAAGGATGAATGTGTTAGCGGGACAGGGTTTTCTCAGGACATCACTGATGCTAAAAAGACAGCGGAGGCGCTGCGGGAGAGTGAGGAACGCTACCGCACCGTTGCAGACTTTGCCTATGACTGGGAAGATTGGATTGCACCGGACGGGCGATATCTTTATGTTTCGCCATCGTGTGAAAGAATTACCGGCTATGGTTCTGATGAGTTTATCAATGATCCCGGGCTGTTTGAAAAGATAATCCGTCCTGATGATTATTCAAAAGTTGTCGATCATTTTCGAGGAGAGGAGGGTCTGGAAAAGTTACCCTCCGTTGATTTTCGCATTATCACCCGCAGCGGGGAAGAACGCTGGATCAACCATGTTTGTCAACCTGTACATAGCACCGACGGGCAATATCTCGGCAGGCGGGGCAGTAACCGTGACATTAGCAAACAAAAGCTAATGCAGGAAGAACTCCTGAAAACCAAAAAACTTGAGTCCCTTGGTGTGCTTGCCGGCGGAATTGCCCATGATTTCAACAATCTTATGTCCGCCGTTGTGGGCTATATCTCCCTTGCCAGAATGGAGATGAAACCAGGGAGTAAGGGGTTTAAGAACTTAATCGAAGCAGAAAAGGCATCCATTCAGACAAAGGGGTTGACTGCCCGATTGATTACCTTTTCCAAAGGCGGAGGGCCGATTAAGGAAACAGTTTCGATCGGTGATCTGGTAAAGGATTCTGTGGATTCTTCATTGAAAGGCTCTGATCTAGATGCCAGATTTTCCATCCCTGACGATATTTCGCCGGTAGAAATTGATGAAGAGCAGATGAAACAGGCGGTCCATAATATTATAGCCAATGCGCAGGAGGCCATGGCCGAACAAGGAATGATCAATGTCTCCTGTGAAAATATTGATATAGGGGTGCAAGACACTCTGACACTAAAGGATGGCAAATATGTCAAGATTTCCATAGAAGATCAGGGGCCCGGTATACCCAAAGAAGACCTTACAAGGATATTTGACCCCTATTTTTCGACCAAAGATATGGGTACTCAAAAAGGTATGGGACTGGGGCTTGCGGTATCTGATTCAATTGTAAAGAAACATGATGGGCTGATCACTGTGAAATCTGAATTGGAGACCAGGACAATCCTTTCTATCTACCTTCCAGCATCTGAAAAAGAGATTGTTGAGGCAGCCCCCGTAAAGAAACCCGTACCGGAAATATCCGTAACCCAGGGAGAGAAAATCCTGGTGATGGACGATGAGGAAGTCATCAGAGATGTTTGTAATGCGTTGCTCACTCACCTCGGATATGAGGCGGAGGTTGCCGTAGAAGGTGTTGAAGCGATTGAAATGTACAGAAAGGCAATGGAATCAGAGAAGCCTTTTGATATGGTCATCCTGGACTTGACCAATAAAGTCGGCATGGGAGGGGCTGAGACTATGGCGAAATTGTTAGAGATTGACCCTGCTGTCAAGGCGATCGTTGCTACCGGTTACTCCAATGATCCTATCATAAGTAACTTCCGGGAACACGGCTTCCGTAGCCCCCTTCCCAAGCCTTTCACCTTAGATCAACTGAAGACGGCATTGCATGATGCTATTGCAAGAGAATAATCAACCCTATAGTTCGGTTGAAGACTTCCTATATAAACCTGGCATTTCAAAGCCTTCCAAGAAAGTCAGGACTACATTTCCCAGCCTTGCATAATGCGGGGGGATGTGCCATGCTGGGTTAATGCACGAACTGAACCGCTTCGCGGAAAGCCCTTCAACGTTCTCCTATATTTTCAAGATCCTTTCCGTCAATCATAATCTCCCGATTTAACCGATAATCAATTATAATACCTCCCAAGGGAAACGTATGTTTCTCATTCTTATTAATCTTTTTCTACCAAAGGAGGTATCATCATGAGCACCGAACTAAGGACCCAGTTTCTGAATTACATGACTATGCAACGATTTTCACCGCACACAAAAAAGAATTACGTAACTGCTGTTAAGGGATTGGCAAAATTCTACAAT
>JABGPV010000720.1 GCA_018644785.1 Deltaproteobacteria bacterium
ATATACCAGGTTTGGTATATTATTTTGCTCAGTTTGGTAAAATAGCGGCACAAATCCTCTACCGGGCAGATATGGGAGTTTTGAGTACTGAGTACTAAGAATTGAGTTTTGAGAATTGAGTTTTGAGTACTGAGTTTCAAGTTTCGAGTTTTGGGTTTCAGGTTTCACACTCCCAATTTCAAATTTCAAATTTCTAATTTCAGTTTCCAGATTTTCAGCTAAGTTTTTAGATTTTTCTTTTTTAGCTTCTGATGCAATTTTTTCTATTTCAGCTTTTGCACCCCCAATTACCAATTTCGAATTTCCAATTTCAGTTTCCAGATTTTCAGCTAAGTTTTGAGATTCTTCTTTCTCAGCTTCCGATGCAATATTTTCTATTTCGGGATTTACACTCCCAATTTCAAATTTCAAATTTCCAATTTCAGTTTCCAGATTTTCAGCTAAGTTTTGAGATTCTTCTTTTTCAGCTTCTGATATAATTTTTTCTATTTCAGCTTTTGCACTCCCAATTTCAAATTTCAAATTTCCAATTTCAGTTTCTTCAATTTCCTCCTTTCTGTCAGACAATAAATCGAAATCAGAAGAAATTATTAGCATTGATACAATAATTCCAAATACGCTAATGCTTCCGGCAATTTTTAAGTAAGTAGCTGATT
>JABGPV010000721.1 GCA_018644785.1 Deltaproteobacteria bacterium
CAGAACGTTAGAGGGCCTTCTATGGGAGGAGCTGCTCCCAGCTTCTCAAGCAGGTCCGACGATGGACTGAACTGCTCTTTGCACTCGGGGCAGAGGCGGCGGATCAGGCGCTGGGCGATGGCGAGGTTGAGCGCCGCGATGATCAGGTAGTAAGGTATGCCGATGTCAACCAGTCTGCTCACAACGGCGGGGGCGCTGTTCGCATGCAGGGTCGAGACCACCAGATGTCCGGTCAAGGCGGCACGGACGGCGATCTGCGTGGTCTCAAGATCGCGCATTTCGCCGATCATGATCACGTTTGGGTCCTGGCGCAGGATGTGGCGGAGGCATCGGGCAAAGGTCAGGCCGATGTCAGGCCGCACCTGGACTTGATTGATCTCCTCCAACTCGTACTCGACGGGGTCTTCGACAGTGATCACATTCAGGGCCTTTCGGTCCATGAACGTGAGTCCCGCATAGAGACTCGTCGTCTTCCCGCTTCCGGTTGGGCCGGTGAGGAGGATCATGCCGTACGAGGCTTGCAGGGCTTCTTTGAAGCGCTGCAGGTCTATCCCGACGAAGCCAAGGGAGTCCAGGTCAAGGATGCTCTGGCTCTTATCCAGTAGCCGCATCACCACCTTTTCCCCGTGTACTGTCGGCAAGGTTGAGACGCGGAT
>JABGPV010000722.1 GCA_018644785.1 Deltaproteobacteria bacterium
ACTTGACATGCCGGCCTTTTCCAGGGCGCAAGTGGTTTGGGCCCACCGGCGATTCACACGATTTCGTCTTGCTTACTGGTTAGCTTTCAAATTGCCAAAACGCCTGGCCGCATTGGCTGAGAGAAAACTGGACCGCCTTTGGATGACCCGGGGAAAAAGGTCCGGGATAACTCCGTAGGGACAAGGCGCCGATAAATTTTCGGAATAAACAGGTAATAAATCATTTAAAACCGTACTTTTTCAGCTTATACCGCAGCATCCGCTCGCTGATGCCCAAGATGTGAGCGGCCCGAGTCTGGTGGTTTCCCGTTTCCGCCATGGCGTTTTGCACCATCTCCATCTCCAGAAACGCCATGGCTTCTTTGAGAGTTCCTCGGCTCCAGTTCTCCTTTCCAGCCAAATGCAAATCCCCCTCTGAAAAAGGAAGATCCGCGATTTCAATAGTGTCCCCCCTGGCAATGACCACGGCCCGTTCCAGGATGTTTTCCAGTTCCCTTACATTGCCCGGGTAGTCGTACTTCATGAGCAGATCTCGGGCTTTGGATGAAACGCCATTGATATTTCGGTTGTTTTCTGACGAAAACCGTTTCAGGAAATGATCCATCAGCGGCGCCAGATCTTCCCTTCGATCCCTGAGCGGGGGAATGGTAACCCCT
>JABGPV010000723.1 GCA_018644785.1 Deltaproteobacteria bacterium
CCAGATCCATCAACCCGGCACGGAATTCCTCAAACACCTCAACCGTGCCTTTCACGCCGACCGCACCAGCGGGTTGAATCGGCATGTCCTCTAGTTTTGTGAATGGCGTATGGATCACGCCGATCGGTTGGAATTCAATCTTCATTTTGTGTCACTCGAACAATGATTAGATTGCTACACGTAAGAAGCGGAATTTCTGGTTTCTGCCGCATAAAACCCTCTGGGATATCTTAAAGTCCATCGACGGAGTTGCGAACCCCAGCCGGTCTATGGCTGCGGACATGTGTATAGCTTATAGAAGGAGCGTTCACAGGTTCTCGCATAAGTATTGCACGTCAATTGATCCAATTTATACCGATTTTCAACCACTTGTAAACCAAAATATTTGGAAGCGTCCAGCGCAAAGTAACATACGCCAGCCTTGAAGTCACAGATCTCGCTTTCGAAGACCAATTTCCCGGTATCTTACCAGGAATTGAAGAAAATTTTCTATAGAAATGGAAAATTGGAAGAGGCCACACAAACACAAGATAACAGTTGCAAAAAGTTGGCTTCTGAGGCTCATCCAAATGCTATACCTTGACAATATACCCATATATTGGCGGTTCAAAAAGTCTGTGATATATTCAAATTTGGGTAACTGGGTAAACTTGAG
>JABGPV010000724.1 GCA_018644785.1 Deltaproteobacteria bacterium
TTTTCTTTTTATTTCGCTTTCAACCTCTCCAACTGCTCCAGATCCCATTTCAGATCCATCTCTTCAAAAAGCACTCTGGCTTTCTCCAGGTATTCTTCTGCTGTGATGCCGTTGGGTTGCCTGTATGTTGATTTTGGTTCTTGGAGACGTTTGCCGACTTCGAAGTATGTACCTGAGAGCTCCAGTCTGGCTTCCATAGAGTTGATTGACTGTTCCTCCGCAATTGTGAACTTTATGAATGAGGATCTCCAGCACTTGATTCATGATTGAATAAGGGTTGGCTCAAAAATTACTCAAGTGTTTCCCCATTGACGGAAAAGGAAACACTTGAGTAATTTTTGAGCCAACTCTAAAGTAATTAGCCGATTCTAATTTTCATTGTTTTCCAGACCCAGGGAATCCAGAAGCTCACTTATTTTGGTGAGATCTGCTGGAAGGATGATATTGGTGTTTTCTTTCGCCAGTGCGCCGATTTGTGAGAGGTATTTCTGACTAACCAACATTTTGATAGAATCCAAACCAAATTCACTGGCAACTTGTTCCCCGACTTGTTCGATTGAAACAGCTGTTGCTTCAGCAATGGCTTTGATCGCTTGAGCTTTACCTTGCGCCTCGTTGACCAATTTTGTTTTTTCTCCTTCTGACATATTAATCA
>JABGPV010000725.1 GCA_018644785.1 Deltaproteobacteria bacterium
GGTGCTCCCGAAGGGCTCAACTTTTTGAATGAAAGATACTGAATTACTGACAGCATTTCGGTGTCACTAAAAAAGTCTTTATGATCTGACAACATATTGTAATTTTAAATATTTATATTCATTATGGAAAAGTTGAATGCATGTTTTAGGTACTACAAGATTACACAAAAAATTGACGTTGGCAACCAAAAGACCTGGCGTGTCTATTTGGTTTTTCTCAGCGCTGAAAGAGGTAACCGTTCACGGGTTATAGTTTTCGGTTCAGGTCTCGTAGAGACCATTGAAAATAGTCCGGCAATTTATTGCCGGGTAGTGACCATACAGTTTTTCAGTCCCATCGGGACGGCAGAACAAGAACGGAACTGAAAGAGAAAGGTTATGCCGCCGCTTCGGTGGGAAGTTCCCAGCCGGGAAAAAGGATAACTCCCGGATGGACTTTCAGGGCTCGAGCCAAAACTTTCGCGCGCCCAACGCCGAGCTGGAAACGGCCATTTTCGATTGCGGATATGGTTGCCTGAGGCATGCCTGTAAGCTGCGATAGTTGATTCTGGCTCAATTCCTGCAATTCGCGAATGATGCGTACAGACTCGCCAATCGAAACCGTGATTCGTTTCTTTGCAGGGCGATATTAACTCATTTATAACCTCCGATATT
>JABGPV010000726.1 GCA_018644785.1 Deltaproteobacteria bacterium
TGGTTATCAATGCCCACTTCTCCGATTTCGTTCACAATCACAGCGAATGTTTTCTGCTGCGCCGTCAGGTAACGGATGATTTGAAGCAGGAAAGTCGTTTTCCCGGACCCTAAAAACCCGGTCACTAAAACAGTCCGCATCTCTTTGCTTTATTGCCTCTTCTAATATTCACGGCCCTTTTCAGGCCAAAAAACCACCTCTGTTATTAAAGAGGGAATCAATCCATCTCAGGGATCGTTCAAAAATAACTTCACATAATCTATTTACAAAAGTCCCAAAAGCCGGACATTTTGCAAACAGAACGTGAACTAAGTTTTGAGCCGACCCTTAATCGGGTAGGTCCCGTATTTTTCCACGGCATTTGTCACGGCCTTGATGTTACTCAAGGGCACCCGCCATGGCATGCAGCAAGTCGGTGTGATGATGAGCCTGCCATCACCGCCCAACTTCTGAATAACCTCTTTTACCCTCTGCTCGACATCCTCTTCGGTACCGTTTTCCATCTCGGCATTCACATGGAGTCCGCCCATGATGGTAATCTCCGGGAACTTCTCCCTGAATTTAACCCACCAGTCGAGATCCAGCGGATGGCTGGCATTGACGCCGAGAATATACACCCCTTCCTCCTGCAGTTTTTCGATCATCTCGATGTGG
>JABGPV010000727.1 GCA_018644785.1 Deltaproteobacteria bacterium
GCATAAGCTCGATCCAGGTTTCATCATTCAGCTTTCTGCAAAAACCTAACCGGGCCTTGCTATATGTATTTAGACTAACGATAAATCAAATGAAAGGCAATATTTTGAATGAGATTGATGTAAATTGATTTCATATTTCAAAGCAACATGTGGTGATCCAGTCGCGTCAAGAGAGTGAAATAGCAGATTGAGTAAGCAGGAAAAAGTGCAGGGGTTCCAGTTTGCCATAACTCATATAAGTTGTTGAATAATAACAAGTTAAATTTCAATCTGCTGATGGCATGAGTCTTTCATCAGTTATCAGTAGATTGTACCGCTTAGGGTCGTACAAAAATAACTTGGCATAATCTGTCCGCATAGGGATCGTTAAAAGGCTAGTTCACATTCTGTTTGTAAAAGTCCTAAAAACTGGACATTTTACAAACAGAATGTGAACTAGCCTTTTTAGCCGACCCTTGGAACATTTTGCGAACAGAATGTGACGTAATTTGTGAGCCAAGCCTTAGTTGAGGAATGAAATCGATGAGGGAATTCAATTCAGGTAATATGTTAAAACTTAAGGAACGAAAAAGAGAGTGCAGAACCGATCTGGATTCTGCAATGGTGCACCGGCGGGAACTGTCAAAAGTTGCAGAGGAAATTATCCAGAACTG
>JABGPV010000728.1 GCA_018644785.1 Deltaproteobacteria bacterium
ATTTCATGGGCGATATAGAACGATTTAAAAGGAGTGTATCATAAAAACAAAAAAGATCAAAATTGGGTTTAAAGACATTCGAGCCACCCTGGATGATTTTGTGGACACCGGCGAAGCGCTGGCACGAAGGGAACAGGTGCGAGAAGAAGCCGGCGTTTATTTCAAAAGTATAGGAATTTCCATTTTATGCTTAATGAATTCGGCATGATAGAATATGAGTGTTTTTTTGAACGTCGAACATCGAACGTCCAACGTTGAACATCGAATGATGAAATCGCTTCGCTCTGCCTATTTATAAATTGGCAGAATACCTTATTCAAAATTCGATGTTGGACGTTCGATGTTCGATGTTCATCTTTTTCTACCAGGCGTTTTACTCTTTTGACGGCTCCACGACAAGCTCATTGAACTGCCGCCGCAATTCAGGAACCACATTATCGCTGACAAGCGGCGTAAAGAATTGAAAGAAGGCTTCAGTGGGGATCTGCTTCCGGAGGACCACATTTACTTTTTCAATCATCTGCTTTCCCCATGCATTCTTCGGAGCGGCAATGTGCCCGACCTTATAATGCGCCTGTTCCTTTATGGGAATGAAGACGATCTGATCCCCAATGCCCATTTCAGTTGCAATATGCCGGGTTCCGTTCAGCTTG
>JABGPV010000729.1 GCA_018644785.1 Deltaproteobacteria bacterium
GGAAACAAATCGCTCTCCCCGGTCTTTACAATCTACGAGGGTTACCGGAGCGTTGTCTTAAAAGTCTTGAAAAAGGATTGACAAGGTACGGAGCGGGGACAGCCGCTTTTTTTTACATTTTTATTGGCAAACAGTATCACAAAAAGAGGCGCTGGTGTCTCCCATGGGGAAACATCGGATACCGCAACAACATACCTACAGGCTTAAAACCCGTTGTTTTGAGCGGGTTTCAAACCGAATATCCTTCCGGTATCTTCGAAAAATATGCAGAAGGCACTTGATCAATTCATGGAAGAATTCAAATACAGCATTACATTTACACCGGAGGTGGAGGTTGCTGAAGCAGGAGAACTCCCCCGGTTTGAGCTGAAGGCCAAACGCGTCATTCGTGATAACTAGGGGGCAAGGGTGCAGTTGTCAGGGGGCAGGGTTCAGAAAAATGGTATTGTTTGTGACAGGTTTTTTGGAATTATGGGGCTAACCCCAAATTATAGGAGGATGTCATGAA
Source organism: Deltaproteobacteria bacterium (assembly GCA_018644785.1). Next base: position 509 of record JABGPV010000729.1, read on the forward strand.
GAGGAGAGTTCTGTTGATTTGTCTGGTTTCAGCCATGTTCATTGGAGTCCCGCTGGCCGCCATGGACGCACCCGACGTCATTCACATCGGGGCCACGGTTTCCCAGACGGGTCACTTTTCATCGGAGATCGGGCCGTTCAAACGG
>JABGPV010000073.1 GCA_018644785.1 Deltaproteobacteria bacterium
AGAGAGGGTTTAAATGGTTCTGGCGCACCACGCCCCATGATAAATGGTTTACCAAGGACCTGTTTGAGCTGCTGGTGGGTCTCACCGAAGGGAAGGTGAAAGGGGTTAAGGCCATACCCAAAAAGGACATTATCAATGTGGCATCCGCCTGCGAAAAAACCGAATGGGGAAGCCATGTATCCGCACTCATCAAGGATTTTTGTAAGGAATATAAGTTTAAGTTAAGAAAATCATTCCTGTATGCTGCCAAGTCGGCGGACCTTTCAAGCGAGGTGCGATCCCTCAAGGCATCGCGTGCGGACGTGATGCTGTTTGCTTCCTACACATCGGATGCTATTTTAATGGTCAAGACTTTGAAGGCCCAGAAGGCCAAGCCCAAAATCATCTGGGGACAGGACGCGGGTTTTGAAAAGCCGGAGTTTCGCCAGACGCTGGGGGACAGCATCTCAGGGATACTCACGCGAACCGTATTCCTGCCCAAGGTGGTGGAGATCAAGAAACTGGCCGGACAAGTGAACGATATGTACAAAAGGAAGACCGGCAACGATCTGGGCGGCGCTTCAGCCCGTGCCTTTACGGGACTTCAGACCTGGGTGGCCGTGCTTGAGAAGGCGGGTTCCACTAAACCAGCCGATATCCAGGCGGCGGCCAATGCCATTTATATCCCCGGTAAAGAGCTGGTGGTTCCCTGGCAGGGAATCAAGTTCGCCACCACGGGAAATGAAATGGGCCAGAACGTTCTGGGGAGCGGCCTCATCGGCCAGTACCAGAAGAACAAAGAGGGAAAAATTGAGCTGGAAATCGTTTATCCCTTTGACGTTTCTTCAGCGGATATGATCTTCCCCTTTGCCGGATTTTAAGGGTTGAACCACTGTTCCGCCCATTTTACCGGTCCGGATTCCCAGTCGGTGAAGTGGGCGCTTTGTTATCAGAATCTGGACGCTGTTTTTTATGGATATCCTCGTTGGTTCCCTGTTTGCAGGTTTACTCATCGGCATGATCCTGGCCCTGGTGGCTTTAGGTTTGACCATCATCTTCGGGGTGATGGATATCGTCAATTTCGCCCATGGCGAATTTTTGATGATCGGCATGTACACAGGGTTATTGACCGCCCAGGGGTTGGGGGTCGACCCGCTTTTTACTCTGCCGGTGGCGGCGTTTGTGGGATTTCTGCTGGGCATCATCTGCTATTTCGGGTTCATCAAATTCATTATAAGGGGCCCCATGGTGGCCCAGCTGCTGGGAACCTTCGGGCTCATGCTGCTTTTGCGGAATCTGGCACTCCTCATTTTCGGTTCCGAGGACCGTGCCGTGCACACCGGTCTCCTGGTGGGCAAAAGTTTTGACATCGGCATGGGCATCATCGTGCCGGCCACAAAGCTGGCAGCCGCGGGATTATCCGTGGTCGCTTTTTTTGCCGTATGGCTGCTCATGCACCGAACCCGCGTGGGAAAGGCCCTGACCGCCACGGCCTTGGATGCGCAAGGGGCCCGTTATATGGGGATCCCTACCGAGCGGATGAACGCCCTGGCCTGGGGTATCGGCGGTGCATCGGTCACCATTGCGGGTGCGCTGCTCGTTAATTTCTGGTCGGTGAATCCCTTCATCGGGCTGCTGTTCACCATGATAGCTTTCGCCATTGTGGCCCTGGGGGGGTTCGGAAGCATCCCCGGTGCCTTTTTCGCGGGGCTTGTGGTGGGCCTCATTACTGAAATTCCCGGGTTCTGGGATTTCTTTTCCTACACCTTTGATGCGGAATGGATGATGGATGTCCCCATGACATCCTTTAAATACATGTGGGTCTATGTGGCCTATTTTCTCATCGTCGTGTTCAGGCCGCGGGGGCTCTTTGGATGGAAGCAATAAAGAATGCCCTCGATTTTTCGGATTCCCCCCGCATTGACCTGATTGTGGCCGGTGCCATCGGCATTGCCATTATTGCTTTTCCCCTGTTCCCCCATTCCTCCTTTGCCATGAGCACCATGATCCAGTTTCTCATGTTTTCGCTCTACGGCATGGGGTGGAACACCATCGGCGGGTACGGCGGCCAGGTGGACCTGGGAAAGGCCCAGTACGTGGGAATCGGTGCCTACACGACGGCGGTGATGCTCATTCGGTGGGACGTGCCGTTCTGGTTCTCCATGCCCATCGGCATGTGTCTTTCCGTGGGATGGTCCTTCATTATCGGTTATCCGTTGTTCCGTCTCAAGGGACACTATTTTGCCATTGCCACCATTGCCACCTCCCTGGTGTTAAAGGACCTTTTTGAGGTCTGGGATTATGTGGGGGCCTCCCGGGGCATAGAAATTTCGCCCATAGAATTTCCGACACCGGATTTTATGCGCCTCCTCTTCAGGGATGATATCTACTATTTTTACGTGATCCTGGGGTTTTTCTTCCTGGGCATCCTCTACATCAACTGGTTTCGCAGATCCAGATTGGGGTTTCAGCTCCGTTCCATCAAGGACAACGAAGATGTGGCCCGTTCTCTGGGGATCAATGTTCACTGGGCCAAAATCAAGACCTATGCCATTGCCACGGCATTTGTCAGCATGGTGGGGTCGTTTCATGCCTGTTATGTGAAAAATATCGAGCCCGAAGACACCATGAGCCTGGACATATCCATCCTCATTGCCCTGATGGCCATGCTGGGGGGCGCCGGATCTTTGTGGGGTCCCATCATCGGGGCGGGCATTCTGATTCCGCTTAAGAGCTATCTCAAGGAATGGCTGGGCGCTCAGGCGGGCCTGGTGGGAATTGATCTGATCCTTTACGCCATCATTATCATGTTGATCTCCGCCTTTGAACCGAGAGGCGTATGGGGCATTGTTGAAAAATTCAGACGAAAGAGACGAAAATAAACAATGGCATTTCTGGAAGTCCATAACCTGGTGAAGGATTTCGGCGGTCTCCGGGCCAACAACGATATTTCTTTTGAAGTTGAGCGGGATGAACTCATCGGCCTCATCGGTCCCAATGGTGCCGGCAAGACCACCCTGTTTAACTGTATTTCGGGGCTTCACACCATCACGTCCGGCGAAGTCATTTTTGACGGGGAGGATATTACGGCCCTCAAGGCCCACGAAGTGGCGCGTCGGGGGTTGGCCAGGACTTTTCAGGTGTATGTGGCGGCGGGGGATTTAACGGTTCTTGAAAATGTCATGGTGGGGTGTTTCATGAAAACCCGTTCCCGGGCCGGTGCCAGGCACAAGGCCATGGAAATTCTGGAAGACCTGGGTATTGATGATCTCTCCCATTCTCTGGTGAATGAGCTTCCCGTGGCGGCTCAGAAACGGGTGACCATGGCAACGGCCATCGGTTCCGAACCTAAAATGCTGTTGCTGGACGAGGTGGCTGCCGGGTTGAACCCCAATGAGATAGACGGTATCATGGCCAGCATACGGCATGTGCACGACCACATGGGCATTACGGTTATTTTGATCGAACATGTTATGGAACTGGTCATGAAAGTGAGCCACAAACTGATCGTTCTGGATTACGGCGAAAAGATCGCTGAGGGGGATCCCCAAACGGTTTCGAAAGACCCCCGGGTTATCAAGGCGTACCTGGGAGAACGGTATGCGAAAGAACATGGGGGATTGAATTCAGTGGGGCAAAGCGAGATCGATCCATGACGGAATTCATTCTTGAAGTAGAAAACATCAAAGTCCGTTATTCAGGCTTACCCGTGCTGCAGGGTGTATCCGTGAGCGTAAAGCCGGGAGAGACGGTCTGTGTGGTGGGTGCCAACGGATCGGGGAAGTCAACGTTGCTTCGGGCCATCATGGGAAGCCAGCGCGTTTTTGAAGGAACAATCAAATTCCAGGGGAATGAAATACAGAAACTGCGCACGGAAGAAATCGTCCGTTTGGGGATTATCTATGTGCCGGAAGAAAAGATGCTCTTTAAGCCCCTGAGCGTGGAAGAAAACCTGTTTCTGGGCGCATATGTTCTAAACGACAAAGAAAAGATTCAGAAAAACCTTGACCTGATCTATGCACTTTTCCCCCGGTTGAAAGAACGTCGAAACCAGGCGGCCTCAACCCTTTCAGGGGGGGAGCAGCAAATGGTGGCCATCGGCCGGGGCCTCATGAGCAACCCTGCTGTCCTCATGCTGGATGAACCGTCCCTGGGGTTGGCCCCCATCCTGGTGGATGAAGTACTGGATACGGTAAGACGTCTCAAAGAAGAGGGCATTACCATTTTGCTGGTGGAACAAAACGTCCGGGAGGCCCTGGATCTGGCGGATCGCGGTTATATCCTCCAAACCGGCCGGATCACCGGAGAGGGTACAGGCCGGGAACTTCTCGACAGCGATATCTTCCGCTCGGCTTTCCTGGGGATCTAAAATCGGGGACAGACCCCGTTTATTTCTATTGGCTGACAACAGGTTTTTTCCTCGGTCGTCCGGCTTTTCCGGAGGGTAACGCGACGTCCAAGCATTTCAGTATCGTGCCCCAGGTTCCGGTAGAGAAGCTGGACGATCATGCAGCTTCTTCTTTTTTTGTGAAAAGCATTGCGTAGACCGCCATTATAACCATAACCAGGGCTATGACTAACCAGAGTTCATCAAGTGTCGCCGATGCAAAGGCGGAGATGATGAATATTGATGACATGTATACAATGATTTTTGTGCTGATGGACTTTGACCCGGTCGCCTTGTCCTTTTTGAGCAGGGCAATCCCTGACCAGAAATAGGGGAAGAGGAGCAAAAGAACCGAGATGGTTACAGTGATGTTGAATGCGGCAGCGACGTTGCTGCCAAGCATCATGAGTATCAGTTCAACAACGGTCATAATAACGCCGTTGATGACGAGACCTTTGCTGTTGATCCCATGTTTGTTGGTATAGGCGTAGGCTTTGGGGAGAAACCCATTGTCGGCACTGGTTTTGGCGGCACTGGCGGATGACAGATTCCAGACGAGGAAACTGGCGATACAGGCAATGGCCATCACTGCGGAAACCACGTCGGCTATTATTTTTGACTGGCAGATGTGCTGCATGGCTAAAGCAAATGAGGCCGGTGCGTTCTGAATTTCTTTGGCCGGGAACATGCCTTCAATTACGGTGGTGGAAGCGATGTAGATGATTGCCACGATAACAAAACCGACCAGGGTTGCAATGGGGACGACCTTTTTCGGGTTGCGAATATGTTCATTATTTGTGGCAACGCTTTCCACACCCACAAAGGCAAAGATCAATACGGCAAATCCGGACATGATGGCGTTACCGGCAGTATCGCCCGAGACATTCCAGTTCTGTTTGAACAGAGCCGGATCAAATTCCAGCCATCCCGCCGCGCCGGTTATAATGACCGAGATAAGAAGTAATGTTACTGTGGCGGATACCACTTTGGTGATGATGCCGACCCCGCGAAGGGACAAGGCAACAAACAGCCATATGAGTATAATGACGGTGATACCGAGTATAATGGGATGGTTAAGTTGGGGAACAAACATGGCCAGGTAGCCCAGGCCCGCAATCAGAATGGATACGTTGGAGATCAGGTTCCCATAGACATAAAAAAAACCGCTCTTTGCCCCTAAAACCGGGTTCACATATGTTGCCAGTGCGGTGGGGCTGGGGTCATCAAAAAGGGTGCCCGCGCGAACATATACCAGTGTCAGAAACAGGGCGCCGATGGTGACCAGTATGAATGAAATCAATGTGATGGAACCGGTGGCTGCCAGTTGCTGTGGCAGGGCGATTACGCCACTCCCGGCCAGACTCGATACAATCAGAAAAACAGCACCGACTAATCCCAGTTTTTTTGCATCATCTGTCATGATATTCTCCCCTATTTCTTTACACACAACGTCCTGAAAAACTTCTTTCCATCCCGTTCGGTCCTCTCCACCCCGTGGATATCGCTTTCGTAGCCGGGGAATCTGTTCTCAAAGTCCTGTCTCAATTTCAGATATTCGAATATGGGCCGGGCCTTTTCATTCATCATTTCACCCCCCATGATGATGGGGATTCCGGGGGGATAAGGCACCATCATCACGGCCGGTGTACGTCCCATCATCTCATCCAGTTCAACATATTCCACATTTTTTCGAACCACCTCGTGATAGGCTTCGGAGGGTTTCATCACCTGATCGGGGATAATCTGGAAAGCGTCCTGCATCCTTGAAAGGATGTTGTGTTTCCTGAAATACCCGTGGATGTCATTGCAGTGATCTTTCAGCCCGACCCCTTCGTAGACGTCCGGACATGTCTCGGCCAGATCCGGCAACGCCTGATACGCCGGGACGTTGGCGTCATAGAGCGCCTTGAATCCCAGCAGGGCAGCAAGCAAAGTGCCCTGTTTGGCCTTTGTGGTTCCCAGAGAATTTAAAAGCAGAAATGAATAGTAATCCGTCTTTTCGCAGACGATTCCTTTATCGATTAAATAATTGGTCACGATGGAAGCGGGAATCCCCTCGTCAGCCATATTGCCCTGATCATCAATGCCCGGCGTGGTGAAGGTGAGCTTGATGGGGTCCAGCATGGCATAATTATCTTCCATGTCGTCGAAGCCGTGCCAGTTGTTTTCGCTGCTAAAAACCCACGCCTGCTGGTTGTTTGCCAGAACTTGAGCGTCCACATCTTCAAAATCAAGCATCTTGTCTTCCACATAAACTTTTTTGGGTTGCCACATATCGAAGAACCAGTCATTCTTGTTACTCGCTTTCAGCTCTTTTGCGATGCTCAAAACTTTTTTCCGCAGGTGGATCGCTTCAACGATAATGTCATTCATCATGATTTCACCATTGTCGTCCATCATTTTTGAAGCGACGTCCAATGAGGCAATCATACTGTATTGTGGAGAGGTTGAACCGTGCATCATATATGACTCGTTAAATTCATCGGGATCGATTTTGGTTTTTCCGCCATCTTTGATGTGAAGCATTGACGCCTGTGAAAATGCCGTGAGCAGTTTATGGGTGGAGTGGGAACAGAAAATGGGCGGATGGTTTTCATTCAATGCGTCATCCGTCATCCCATAATGGTTTTTGTAGATGGGATGAAAACGGGCATAGGCATACCAGGCCTCGTCAAAGTGGAGATTTTCCACGCTTTTTTCCAGTTGCTTCTTGATGTTGACCACGTTGTAGCACACGCCGTCATAGGTGGAGTTGGTCAGGGCAGACATTTTTACGCTGTTGGCCTTCAAATCTTCGGGAAGGAGTTTGTCCTCGTTGATTTTTTTCCGGATCGATTCGGGTGAAAACTCCGACAGGCGCACCGGTCCGATAATACCCCGTTTGTTTCTCCTTGGGATCATGTATACGGGATAGGCATCGGTAATGACCATGGCGTAGTTGAGGGACTTGTGGCAGTTTCGGTCCACAAAAGCGATGTCGTCCCTCACGAGCTGGCTCCGCCAGATCACCTGGTTCACATTGGATGTGCCGTTAAGGATGTAATATGTACGATCCGCGCCGAAAACCCTGGCCGAGTTCTTTTCCGCGTCACCCACAACACCGCTGTGATCCAATAATGATCCCATTTCCGGCACCGAAACCGACAGGTCGGCGCGGAACGTGTTTTCCCCGAAAAACTTAAACATGGCAACCCCGGCGGGGCTCCGCAGGAATCCGGTGCCGCCCATATGCCCGGGCGTATGCCAGGCATATTTGTATTCATTGGCATACTTCACCAACATCCCGAAAAAGCGGGGATACACACCCTTTATATACTGCATGAGATGCATCTCTATGCGACCGGCTAAGAATTCAATGGTGTCAGCGGTCTTCCACAGGCAGCCATTGATATTTCTCAAAGCATCAACCGGGACTCTTTCAGTTTCCAAACGGTCGGTCAGCAGGAGAATCGGAATTTTTTTATTCCTCTGCCTGATGAGATCCACGAATTCAAGGGCGGACATTTTCTCTTCCGGATCTTCTTCCGGGAGATCCCAGTCCACGACAATCGCCCCTAAATCGGCCCTGGAGATAAACAATTCATGGGCGTCTTCGTAAGTGAAGGAGGGGATCACAGAGCAACCCTGGACCTCTTTAAGTTCATCTGTCAGCTCTCTTAATCGATACCCCTCGTCATTCTGGGCGTTAAACTGTCCGGACACAATCAATACAGGCCATGAGCTTTTTGTAATTTTCATATCCTATCCTCCTCGAAGTTGTCTTATTTCAAAATCAGTCCCATACATAGCCGAATTGAGTTGGAAATGTCAATTATGTCACGATTATGTCACATCCGAATGCCGGTTCGGTCCAGTTGCTCTGGACGCGAAAGGCGGACTGCTGAAATGTGGACAACATCTCCGGGTCGAAATGGTGATGATGGGGTCCAAAAATGATCCGCAGGGTACTTCCGGGGTGTGGGCTGAAATTGATTCAAAGGGCAGGGCGGCCCCTTCGGTTTTCAAGTGCAGGTGAGGCGCATGGGCGGAAAGAATGTCGCCTTTAATGAGCGGTCTGCCCGAAAGACCCCCGAAACTTATTGACTTCAATCGTTTCTTTGATCATCATCATGCGTGTTGAAGCATTCCATTACCGACGGCGATGTGGCGGATCTCGCCACTGTGATAACACTCACGGACAAGGAGAAAAAACCCGTGGGGGGATCACGGCGTTTGTGATTGAGAAAGGCACTCCCTGCTTTTATGTGGGGACCATTGAGCGGAAAATGGGTTTGCGGGGGAGCCATACATGCGAGCTGATTTTTGACAACTGTCGCGTTCCGGTGGGGAATGTCATAGGCGGGGAGCCTAAGATCGGACACGGTTTCAAAACCGCCATGGGCGTTCTTGACAAAGGCCGCCTCACCATGGGGTCCTGCGCCTTTGGGGCCGCGCAAAAACTGTTGGACCTGAGTGTGGAGTATTCCAAAGAGCGGGTTCAATTCGGAAAACCGTTGGCCAGGTTTCAGTCCGTTCAGAATATGTTGGCGGATATGGCCACGGAAATTTATGCTTCCAGGCAAATACTGTACCATGCGGCATGGCTGAGGGACCAGGGGAAAAAGGTTATTAAGGAGGCATCCATGGTAAAGCTGTTCTGTACTGAGATGGCTTGCCGGGTGGCAGACAGTGCCCTTCAGATCTTTGGGGGCATGGGCTACATGAAGGACCTGCCCGTCGAGCGTTTTTATCGTGACCTTCGTTTGTATCGGATATACGAGGGCACCAGCGAGATCCAGCGGATGGTAATCGCGCGAGAATTGACCAAAGATTAATCTTTTCTACTCGTTATTATTTTTAAGGAGACAATGAATGGGCATAAACAAGGTTTTTATTGTGGGATCCGGCTTGATGGGCAGCGGGATTTCCCAGGTCTGCGCCCAGGCAGGGATTGCGGTTTTTCTCTATGATATAGACAGGGAGGCCCTGAACAGAGCGCTCAAAAACATTGAATGGTCCGTCAATAAGTTCTTCGAAAAGGGGAAAATAAAAGAGGACGCGGCCACCGTCATGCAAAGGATCCAAACCGTATCTGATTTTTCAAAAGCAGGAGATGCAGACCTGCTTATCGAAGCGGTATTTGAAAATCTGGAACTCAAGCGGGAGATTTTTCGGAAAATGGATGAGGCGGCCGGCCCTGAGGCCCTGATCGCCAGCAATACGTCCGCCATCTCTATTACTGAACTGGCGTCTGTGACCGATAGACCGGACAAGGTCCTCGGTCTACACTTTTTCAGCCCCGTGCCGATGATGCAGGCCGTGGAGATTATCAAAGGCCTGGCAACCACGGATGAAACCGCTATCAGGGGAAAGGCGTTTGTTCTTCAGATCGGCAAGGAACCGATCATGGTCAACAGGGATGTGGCCGGTTTTGTGATCAATCGCATCAATTTCCCTTCCACCATGGAAGCCATGCGTCTGGTGGAACAGGGAATCGCCTCGGTGGAAGACATTGACAAGGGGTTGAGACTGGCCTCCGGCAGGAAGATGGGGATTTTTGAGACAGGGGATATGGTCGGTCTCGATATTACTTATGGGGCCATGATGGCCATGTATCAGGAGACGGGCGATCCCCGGTGGTATCCTCCCATGCTCCTGCGCAAAAAGGTGACGGCGGGTCAATTGGGCCGCAAGACCGGCAAAGGGTGGTATGAATATAATGAAGACGGTACCAAGAAGGAGCGTTAAAATTCCACTGAATCAGACAGGGGGGACTTATGAATCTTGCCAGGCTTCTTGAAAACACCGCAAAGAGACTACCCTGGCATGTGGGCCTCCGGTTTGAAGGGAAAAACTACACCTATGAGGAACTGGACAGAAGAGTGAACAGCCTAGCCAACGGTCTTATATCCCTTGGGCTTGAGCCAGGCGACAAATGCATCCTGATGATGCAATCCAGCCCCGAATTCATTACTGCTTATTATGCACTTGCAAAGATTGGGGCAGTGATTATTCCCGTCAATTTTCTTTACAAAAGTCACGAATTATCCCACATTTTTCAGGATTCAGGGGCCAAAGGGTTTATCGGCATGGCCCCCTTTCTCGATGAACCGGGCAAAGGCCCTGGATATGATCCTTTTCAGTAAAACAATTGATGCCCGGGAAGCCCTTGAGATCGGCCTGGTGAACCGGGTGTCTTCTCCGGAAAACCTGATGGATGATGCCTTGGAATTTGCTCAAGAGCTGGCGGAAAGGCCCCCCATTGCGGTTAGTTGCGTTTTGAAAGCAATGGCTGCTGGAGAGTATGAGGGCTTGGACAAAGGGCTTGACGTGGAGGCCGAGGGGAGCGTCCGGGTGCGCGAAACCAAAGACCGCCTGGAAGGATTCAATGCCTTTCTGGGGAAACGTAAGCCTGTGTTTACGGGGGAATAGAATAATACCTAAAAGGGAGCTGAGCCGATCCCGATGGTTGTATAGGATATCAAAGTTCCGGATCGAGGACAATCTTTAGCGGTGTTTCTCCCGGAACTTTTCCAGCCAACAGTTTGAGGGCATCTTCAGCCTTTTCTAATGGAAGTCTGTGGCTGATCATTTGAGCAAGGGGGTATTTACCGCGTCCAGCTAATTTGATGGCCGCATCAACCGCGGGAGAATCATGGGAAAAGACACCCTTTAGTTTCAATTCCTTCAAGACTACCCGGTCTAACAACAGCGGCACTTCAGTGCCGGGGCCGTACAGACCGGGAAGGATAATCGTAGCGCCGGTACCTGCAAGGGAAAGGGCCAGGGAAGCGCCGGACGGGTGTCCGGTTACGTCCATGATCAGATTGGCCATATCCCCGTCTGTTTCATCGGAAATGATCTGTTCCGGGTCCTCTTTTTCCGCATTGATGACAATATCAGCCCCGAAACGACGGGCCATTTCAAGCCTTTCCCGGTCTTTTGAAAGACCGACTACAAAGATAGGTCCGGCGCCGGATTCTTTCGCCGCTATCACCGCAGCGAGGCCCTGCTGTCCGGGGCCGATAATCGCCACACTCTGGCCTATGGAAACGTTCCCGATAGTCCTGAGCCACCGGACGGCATTGCCTAAGCCGGCACAGATCAGAATGGCTGTTTCAGGCGAAATACTATTGCCGATTTTGTGTACCATGGCCCGTGGGTGAATGTACAAATAGTCGGCGTACGCTCCAAATAGATGCGGCGGCTCCTTGCATGATATCATCGATCCGTAGGTGTAATAATTCTCACAAAGGGTGTATCTGCCGGCCAGACAGGCCTTGCATCCCCCACATCCAAAGGCATACTCAATGATAACCCGGTCTCCTTCTTTGACGCCGTGCCGCTTTTGGGCTGCGCCCCCCATTTTTTCCACACGGCCTACAATTTCGTGCCCTAAGATTATAGGATAAGGCCTTGGCGCCCCGCGGGTTTTCCCATTATAGATTCCTGGGTCTGAGCCACAAACGCCGATCAACTCAAGCTTCAAAATGCCGTCGTCATTCCCTGTGTCCGGCAGAACGAATTCCTGTAATTCCAGTTTCCCCGGGCCGGTGAGGACCATGGCCCTTGTTTTTTCCATCGTAGCACCTCAATCTATTGGTTGTTTATAAGATTGGGAAAAGATCATTTTAGCCACACAAATCATTTCAATCCGAGCATCTCCCTTGCTTCATCCGGAGATGCGGGCTCTTTATCTAATGCTCTCAATATTGCTACTGTCTTTTCCACCAACTGAGCATTGTTTTTGGCAGGTGTGCTCCGGCTGAGATAAAAATTGTCCTCGAAACCAACCCTTACATTACCGCCCATCAATGTCGACTGGGCGATCATGGGAAAGCTTGAAGAACCCACCCCGAATCCTCCCCAAATGGCGTCAGTGGGAATGGTCTCTTGCATCAAGAGCATGTTTTTTGAGGTTGCAGGCATTCCCCACCGGATTCCCATGCAGAGTTGAAAAACAGGTCTGCCCGCTACAAGACCTTTTTCGATCAAGCTCTTCGCGATCTCAATGTGGCCTAAATCAAACACCTCTAACTCAGGTTTGACACCCGCTTTTTTTATGAGAGCCGCCATTTCCTCAACATGTGGCAAGGGATTGGCAAAGACCCGCGGGCCAAAGTTCATGGACCCCACATCCAATGAACAGAGTTCCGGCTTGAGCTTGACCACATGCTCAGTTCTCTTTTCCGGCGTGCTCCACGTGGTCCCTGGGGCCAGGCCCAGGGGATCGGCATCGTCAGGGACAATACGAGCGCCCGCGCCCGTAGTTAAATTAATGAGCATATCAGATGATTCCCTTATGCGCCGGACAACCTCTTCGTATAATTCAAAGGACATGGACGGCTCACTTGTTTCAGGGTTTCTCACATGGATATGCACCACTGAAGCCCCGGCTGAACAGGCATCTAAGGCACTTTCTGCAATCTCTCCCGGGGTCACGGGGAGGGCGGGATGCTTTGACCTGTCGCCGAAAGACCCGGTAACTGCTAATGTGATAATGGTCTTATTCTCGTTCATATTCTTCGTCTCTCCGGGTTCACTGTTTTGCAAGGGCATCATGCGGAAACTGTCGTGGCTTTTTGAATTTCTTTCTTTGCGCTTATCCGAAAATAGAGTGTCGCAAGAATAATAATAATGATGGCAGCCATATTCCAGGGAAGGTTCGGGGGGATTGTGAAGGGAATGCAAACCAAGAGCACCAGCCTCTCGTAGACCTTCAACTCCCGAAATGCAAATCCGCAGGCCCCCGCTGCCAATGCCCATATACCGAAGAAGGACATGATCAGTGCGGTAATTGCTTTATAGGGGGACCCAAAGACCAACATGATTTCAGGCCTGTAAATGATATAAAAAGGAACCACGAACTTTGCAATCCCGACACGAAACCCCACCAGTGAAGTTTTTAAAGGATCGGTGCCGGCCACGCCTGCCGCAGCATAAGCTGCCAGGGCTACCGGTGGCGTGATGGTGGAGATCACCGCATAATAAAAAACAAACATGTGCGCTGCCAGGGCCGGTACGCCCATTCTAACGAGAACAGGAGCAACAATGATGGCGACAAGGAGATAGGCTGCCGTGGTGGTAATCCCCATGCCGAGAAATATGGATGTTATCATGGCCAAGAGTAACAATATGGGAAGACTTCCACCCGCTATCTCCACTAAGAGGAATGATATCTTGAGCCCCAGACCTGTCAGCGTAAGTACCCCCACGACAATGCCGGAACAGGCGCAGGCCGCAGCGATGGGCAACACTGCTTTGGCGCCTTTTTCCATTGTCTGGAGGATGCTCCTGACCCCCATGCGGGTGTCCTTTTGAAAGGCGCTTATGAGGACCACTGATATGACGGCATAGAATCCTGCTTTCATGGCCGTGTACCCCATGACAAGCATGGCGACCAAAACAACAATGGGCAGAATCAGGTGGCCTCGCTTTTTGAGGACCGGCCATAATTTGGGTAGATCTTTCTTAGGGAGTCCTCTTATGCCATACCTCTCTGCCTCAAAGTGTACAATGACATATACCGATAAAAAAGAGAGGACAGCAGGAACGAAGGCGGCAATACATATGGTCAAGTAGGGTTTGCCCACTACGCTTGCGATGATGAATGCCGCCGCTCCCATAAGAGGCGGCATGATCTGTCCCCCGGTAGAGGCTGTGCCTTCGATTCCGGCAGCCAGCAGTGCGGGAAAACCCATTTTTTTCATCAATGGAATGGTGACTGATCCGGTGGTTACCACGTTCCCTACCGCGCTTCCGGAAACAGACCCCATAGCGGCGCTCGATACGACCGCGACCTTGGCAGGTCCACCTGTTTTGTCGCCGGCTACTGCCGTGGCGGCATCCATGAAAAAGTCCCCAACACCCGAATTGACCAGGAAAGAGGCAAAAAGGACGAAGATCGCAATGAATGTTGCTGATACCCCCAACGGAACCGTGAAAAGGCCTTCTGTACCGAGGTAGGTATATGAAATGAATCGATGAAGATCCATGCCGGAATGTCTGAGATACGGAACATCAATGTAGGCGCCTAAAAAACCGTAGGCGATGAATATGAGCGTGATGATAGGGAGTGCCCATCCCATGATCCTTCGGGTCATGTCCAGGACCAGGATGATCAGAATGAATCCGAATACGATGTCGATGTTGGTTGCAGCGCCTGCCCGTTCGTACAGGACGTAATAAACAACAAAGGCGATATTTCCGCAGCAGAGGAGGGCGCCGATGGAAGACAGAGAATTTATGGTAGAGCCCCATTTTTTGGAGAAGCTTTTCTTGCTAAACGGGTAAAGATAAAAGGTCAGTATGAGAGCAAAGGCCAGATGGATTGATCTCTGCTGCAGCGCGGGAAATCGGCCGAACCCGGAGGTATAGAGTTGAAACAGAGCCATGAGAATTGCCAGGCCGGAAACGAACAGGGCAGTTTTGCTTCCTAGAACGTTATCATTGCTCATGAAATAATATCCTATCTAAGAGAGTGGTTAATCTTGAGCGTTTGCTTACCATGATCTGGATGAGGTCGCCCCCCTGTGCCACATGGTAAAGGGGAGTCCACTTACCGTTTACAAACAGAAGGTGTTTAGAATCGTATCCGGCAAAGAAGGTTACTTTCTCCATAAACCTGTTAATCCCCGAGATCCTTGTCGTTCCCGGGGCAATCACCTTTTTCTTCTCGGGGTGGAGATACCCTGCGTAAGGAGCCTGGTAGATTGTTTCAGTAAACACAATTTGATGCCTGTCGTTGACGACAAAGTGGTCCGCGACAGGGAGGAGTTCTACAGAGTTGATGAACACAACCCAGAGATTATCTCCCGGTTTGGTTGTCACCTCGAAAACGGTTTTGTCGTTGCTTACGTTCTTGATACTCAAAAAATATTGAGGATAGAGACCCAAAGCGACGCCTGCCACAAGAATCAAACACGCTATTCCGAGGGTCAGGCGCCCTTTGTTGAATTTTTCCACGGCCAAAAGCAACACACAGAATCCGACCCCGCCACGGCGGGGCTTCGCGAATATTCCAAACTATTTGATAGCGCCGATCTCTTTCCAGAATCTGGCTGCACCCGGGTGCCACGGGATTGACATGCCTTTTGACATATCAAGCGTGGTCAAGCTCTTTGCCTTTGCGTGGCATTGTTTGAACTCATCCAAGTGATCTTTGCAGACCGTTTTGACAATTTGATAAACAAGGTCGGCATCAAGATCATTATAGGTAATGACAAGTCCAACCCATTTCAGAGCGGGCGTATCGGTTTTGATTTGCGGGTAGGCATTAGCGGGAATGACCGATTCCGCGTAGTATGGATACTTTTTCAGGATATTTGCCATCATTTTTTTGTCTATGGGAAGCAGTCGACATTTTGTGAGGGTGCAAAGGTCGACAAAGGTGGCGGCCGGAGTTCCAATGGTGTACATAGCCGCGTCGAGGGTCCTGTCCTTCAGGGCCTGAGATTGCTCAGTGGCAGAGATGAACTGGGGCTTCAAGTCCTTATAGGTCAGCCCGTATTCCGCCAGGATTTTCTCGCTCATGTTGGCGCTTCCGCTTCCCGGGGGGCCAAAACCGACTTTTTTCCCTTTCAGGTCTTCAATCTTGTAAATATCCGTATCCGCACGGGCGATAATAAGGAGATCTATGCCCCAGAACGAAAAGAGGCCGCTGATTTTTGCAGGCGTTTTTCCCTTGTAAAGACCCGTCCCGGTTTCAGCAAAAAAGGCGACGCTCGGCATGACCATGGCCAAATTAGTTTTCTTTTCTTCCAATAGCCTCACATTCTCCCTGCTGGCGGCGGATGGATGTGCGGAAGCCTCTGTATTAGGCACATATTTATTGATTAGACTGCTGATAGCGCCACCAGCCGGATACCAACTGCCACCGGTACTGGCAGTGGCTATAGACAAGAGGCGCTTGTCACCGGCAAATGTCTGAGTGGAAGTGGCTGCTGCTACCAATACTGTCATACAAACACAAGAAATGGCCAATGTCATAATTCTTCTTTTCATTTTGATTCCTCCTTGGTCTTATAGTTATGAAACCTGAAACCCCTTACAAAAAACCTTTGAAATCACCTCCTTTTCCTGGACTGATCAATATTCGTTTTCTCTCTTTTCCTTTAAAACACGTTTAAGCGCTTTGCCTGACGGATTCCTGGGGATCAAAGGGACAAAGGCGACTGTTTTTGGCTTTTTGTAGCCGGCGAGAAACTTCTTGCAGAAGTCGGTCACCTCCTGTTCATTAATGAACCGCCCTTCCCTCAGAACAACAAATGCCTTAACCGACTCTCCCCACGCCGGGTCAGGGACGCCGACTACGGCCACATCGGCAATAGCGGGATGCCTGATGAGAACCTCTTCAATCTCCCTCGGGTAGATGTTTTCTCCGCCGCTGACGACCATGTCTTTTTTTCTGTCAACAATATAAAAGAAACCCTCTTCGTCTATTTTTGCCAGATCCCCGGTGTAAAGCCAGCCATTCCGAATAGCTTCTCGCGTGCCTTCCGGATCTTCGTGATAACCCTGCATGACGTTTGGTCCTCTACAGATCAATTCCCCAACTTTACCTGGAAGCAGCGGCCTGTCATTTTCATCCACAACACGAACCTCTAAAAATGGCAGGGCTTTTCCTACAGACATATCTTTTCGCAAGGAGTCTTTCGCGTTGAGGATCGTGATGGAAGGGGATGCCTCAGTGCAACCATAGACATCATAAATGCCTTTAATATTAGGGAAAAAATCGAGGAGCTTTTCCTTGGTCTCCATGGGCAACTTGTCTGCTCCGGCAGTGCATTTGGTAATAGACCTGACGTCATATTTGTGAGCATTAGCATGTTGGATAAGCATGTTATAAAGAGCAGGAGCGCCGGACATAACAGTCGCTTTCTCCTTTTCGATAGTCTGGAGCAGAGACTCCGGCTCAAACTTCCGTATGAGAATGCTTGTTCCTCCAAGAGCCACCTGAATTGTGAAGTGATTATTTAATGCTGCGGCATGAAAGAGGGGCCCGACTATCAGGGCTTTCTCTCCTGGCTGGTCTTCTCTTCCGGAAATAGTATTGAACAGGTTCCAGATTATATTGCGATGGGTAAGGATTACCCCCTTCGGCCTGCCCGTTGTCCCTGATGTGTACATGAGCTGGCATGGGTCGTCTTCGCAGACGTGGGGCAGAGAGGATGAGGAACCCTCTCCACTGGAAATAAAATCCTCGTAAGTCGCTGCCGGAATGGAATTGCCATTATGGGGTGAAACAAAAAATTGAACCGTCTCTAAACGTTCTTGAATGCCTGCAAAACGTGCTTCAAACTCTGGGTCATAAAAGAGTATCTTTGACTGGGAGTTGTTGAGGATGTAAAGGATTTCCGGCACAGCAAGTCGAAAGTTTACCGGCGTGGCAACCAGGCCCGCCTTAATAGCAGCAAAATACGTTTCAGCGAAATGAGCATTGTTAAAAAAGAGAATCGCCACCCGATCGCCCTTTTTCAGGCCAGCCCTTAACATCGCGTTGGCAAGCCGGTTCGTCCTTTGATTAAATTCTTCAAAGCTCGATCTTCCCTCCTCGGAGATGACGACTGTTCTTTTCGGGAACTTATTGGCCGAATTAATCAACAGGTAACCCACATTCATTTGCATGCCTCTTGATCCGCACGAGTTGGAATCGCAGGATACGTTCCTTCGTAGCCCATAAACTCGGACAATTTCCGCCCCTGTTCGACAATTTCACGGGTGATATTTTCCAAAACGGGGGCTGTCGCCTCTTCTGAAGACATAGACAGATTTATGGCCGCTGCAACCCTTTTTTTATGGTTCAAAACGGGTACGCCAATAGAGTAAAGAGCCGGGGAAAGTTCGCAATTACAGATACTGGTTCCCCTTTTTCTGGTTTGGTGAATATCTTCTATAAGCGCAGCCTTATCCACGATAGTCCGACTTGTCATTCTCTCAAGTTTCATGCTCCTCACCCGCTTTCGCAATTCCTTATCTTCGAGAGAAGCAAGAAGGACCTTGCCGGAAGCCGTGCAATAACTGGGGAGTCTGGAACCCGCCCGAAGATCGTATTTCAGGAATTTGTGGACTTCGTGACGGTAGAGAAAGATTATCTCCGCGCCATCAAGTATGGCAACATTGACTGTTTTGTCGATACGCTTCGAGAACTCCTTAAGGTAGGATGAGGCTAACTTTGTCAGTTCCGAGCCATGAAGATACGAAAACCCGAGGGAAAGAACCCCCGGGCCGAGGTAGAACTCCTTGTATTTATTGCGGCCAAGGAATCCTAGCGCCATCAATGTATCTGTAAAGCGTTGGACCGCCGTTCTGTTCATTTTTGTTATTGCGGCCAATTCCGTGAGGGTCAGCCTGTTTCGTTCAGGTGAAAACGCCTGAAGAACAGACATTCCCCGAGCTAAAGCTTGAACAAAATGTTTGGGTTGACGGTCCATAATAAAATAACGGAGAGCGTTAACGGTGTTCATTTTTATTCAACGATGAAACAGCCCGCCGGAAAAGTCAAGTCATTTTTGAAAAGAGCCCTTAGGTCATATTTGCTTGATCTTGATGCCCTGTATGATTGTTTCAATTTCCTCGAGCGCGCTTCGGGCCTCATCCGGAGACACCGGGAGAAATCTCACCTTGTTTTCCGGTCTCAACTGCCCCAACCGGTAAAGATCAGCGGAGATGACCGTGGCGATTTTTCGGTATCCTCCCGTGACAGTTTCTCCCAGTATGATAATGGGTTGACCGTCACCGGGGATTTGTATGGCCCCGGACACAACCCCTTCGGAGATAATTGATTTTTCCAAGTCTTCTTTTTCTTTGATCAAAGGTCCTTCCAACCGAATGCCGGTTCGGTCCAGTTGCTCCGT
>JABGPV010000730.1 GCA_018644785.1 Deltaproteobacteria bacterium
CCCGGGAATTTCCAGGTGCCAGTACGGCGGCTTCATGCTGAGTTACCCGCCCCTTCGGGTCTACGATATCTGGCGGGATCCTTTTTTTGGCGTGGCCCGGAACAAGCCCGAAAGACTGCTCATGGCCGCGCTCGATTACAGCCTCGAAAAACACGTGGTCTACCTGGCCGCCGATCCCCCTTCCGGCTGGTGCCAGAGCATGGCGGCCGGCTTAGGGAAAAAGATCATTTATCTACCCCTGGGGACCTTTTCTCCGGTAACGCTCAAAAAAATCCGACAGTTTCACGTCCTCGACGGCCATGGGGTGCGACGGTATGCCAGGCAATATCTTTAGAAATCCCATAAGGCTGGTCCCGTAAAAAGTCCGATTTTCGCTATAGATGGGACTTTTTACGACGTCATCAAGCTTGAAGACCCGTCATGACCCCATGGCATCGGCATGCGGTGCTGAGCAGGATGGGACCGCGGGTCTTTTCGATTCTGTCGGCCAGGTCAAAAAGTTCTTGCGTACGATATCCGCCGACTCCGGGACCCAGTTGATGGCTGCGGATCACCAGGCTTTCCCATGGGGGAAACTGAATATCTCTAAGGAGTTCAAACATATTCTGTTTTCGGGGCTTTCCGGTGAAGGTACAGGTATTGCGGGGCTCGG
>JABGPV010000731.1 GCA_018644785.1 Deltaproteobacteria bacterium
GCGAAGGCGCGCCGAAGGTTGCCCAGCGGAGTTGGGTGATTCCGCGCTGGCCGCTCATCTCGGCGATATTATATTTTTCCGCAACAGTATCTACTTTGCCTTCATCTTTGCGGAGGTCAATTTTGTCACCGCTGATGGTTGCCATCCCAACCGAGTCGTAGCCTCTATAGGTGAGTCGCTCTGCTGCGCTAATCAGGATTTCTCCCAGATTTTCTTCTTTTTCTTTAACGATACCAAAAATACCGCACATAGTTTTTATCTCCTAAGTTAGTTTTTTTTTGCGTGGGAATTATAGCTGAGAATGGGATGGTAGTTCTTACGTAAATAAAAAGAGCCAAGCAATAAATCGCTCAACTCTTTGGGCTTTTCTAACGACGCTCTTCAGCGGGCGCGTTTTTTTGCGATCCGCTGAAAGAGCATGTTAGATTCTACACCTTAGCCTTTGAGTTGCATTTCCCGACAAAAGAAGACATTAGTTTGTTGATTTCATCGTTTCGTTTGAAAATACTATCCATGTCTGATTTCTCAAATACAGCCTTGCCTAATGCTTCAAACTCATTCATCACATTCTCAAAATCCTTCCAATACGACTTGTCATCAAGCCTCTTGAGTTGAAAAGAATGAAACATCAATTCTGGGAAAAAATTGTTTT
>JABGPV010000732.1 GCA_018644785.1 Deltaproteobacteria bacterium
ATATTTTTACCATCATTTTTCGCAACATAATACTGAGCATAACCATAATCTATGGTATCTTTTGGTTGAATACTATCAAATTTTACGGCTTCATTTATGGATTCGTCAATCGGAGTCATATATCCACCAATCTTTTTCTTCTTTATCATAGTCATTGGTATGGTGTATCTCCAATTATCATTTGGATTATAAACTTTCATTCCTTTAGAGTCTATACTCACTACTTTAACGGTGTCTTTCCATTTTCCATAATTAAGTAAATACCATTTCCCTACTTCTACGTATCCACCTTTACTATGTGCTATTTTAGCTTCATTTACGGATTCTAATTTTTTAGTTCTATCATATTTTTTTATAAAATCTTTAAAGAATTTTTCTGCTTTATCGTGTTTATTAACATTTCCTGGCATATCAATATATTTTGTTACTTCACCTTTTTTACCATGAAAGACAATATAATATTTGTTATTACCACTATAATAAGACATTTGATTACCATCTGCGGTATAATCAGTTCTACCATAAACATCTTTTGAATTCTTTTTAACTTTCGTCAAAATACTTCCTGACAATCCTTCATTTACGGATTCTAATTTTTTAGTTCTATCATATTTTTTTATAAAATCTTTAAAGAATTTTTCTGCTTTATCG
>JABGPV010000733.1 GCA_018644785.1 Deltaproteobacteria bacterium
ACCAGCACGCGAATGGATCGCTTCTCCCCTGGTTTGATTGGCCAGTACGGGGTTCGGGCCATCATTGGCAAAGGAGGGTTGTACGAGGACAGCCTGAAAGCAATGCAGGAACACGGTGCGGTGTACCTGGCCATTACCGGGGGTGCAGCAGCGCTGGAAACACAACAGATTGAGGAAATAGAGGCTGTCTACTGGGAACATCTCCATCCTGAGGCGCTCTACAAGTTTCGTGTCAAGGATTTCGGGCCATTGACGGTTGCCATGGACAGTCATGGACGCCATCTCTATTTCGAGGTCAGGGACCAGACAGCAAAGAAGTTGCCTGGAATCTACGAAAAACTTGGTATATAGGCCTTAGGGTCGGCTCAAAAATTACTCAAGTGTTTCCCATTTGCGAAAAGGAAACACGTTGCTGTGACATTCAATTAAGGGGACACAAAAATTAATTGCAAAGCTCACTCCTTAGCTAATCATAACCGGTGGTAATTAAGTATTCTGTCCCCCTAATTCTGACATTGTATTTATGCCAAAATGTACTTAGAGTTATCGAAGGCATAATGCTTGGAATCTGTCTGAAACCCTGGTCGGTATCCAGCGTAGGCTCGTGCGCAAGAAACACATAATAGAGAGTTGAACATTGAAAGATGCG
>JABGPV010000734.1 GCA_018644785.1 Deltaproteobacteria bacterium
CCTGGGGGCAGTTGCCTATCGAAACATTCGCATACAATCAAAATAGACTCCAATGTTCTTATAACTGATAAGGACTCTATTTCCGGTTAACACCAGACGGGATTTGAGAAATGGAGGCCATTTGGGATAACTGTCGCAGAGTTCCTGCGACATCATTATTTGGTTATCAGTATGGCCACCCCGATGACGCCGGATTTATTTAAGAGAATAAAAATGAAACGAATAAATAAAAGTCATTTGATATCACATGAACAGGGAAAAAAGAGTATACTTATTCTGTATGCCAGCTTTCATGGACAAAAGTAATTTGCGGACAGCTTATGCCAAGTTATTTTTGTACGATCCCTAAATCGTCAACTTTATATACGTAGTTGATCACTTTAGGCGTCTGCCTTTCATCCGTCTCTACCAAAATCCCTTATTTGGTAATTTCTATTACGATATTTGGGATTTTGTAAGAGGAACAAATTTATACATTGTTGTATTTTTTAGCTGATTTCGTCTGGCATGGTTATGGCAGTTTCAAACAGTAAAGGAAATAAAAGACAACAAAACGAGGAAAGAATATGAAATGGCTAGAAATTATTGAACTTCGATCCGTAGACAGGAAACGGGATCAATTGAAATCAATACTGCTAAAATTGATTG
>JABGPV010000735.1 GCA_018644785.1 Deltaproteobacteria bacterium
GGAGTTGCATTAGTACAAGCAGCTAAAGCTCTAGTAAATGTAACAGGTGAAAACTCTGATCAAGAAGCTGGTGTGGGAATTGTTCGACGCGCTTTAGAAGCCCCATTACGTCAAATTGCTGAAAATGCTGGTGTTGATGGCGCAGTTGTTGCAGGAAAAGTACGTGAAAGTGATGACGATTCATTTGGATTTAACGCTCAAACTGAAGAATATGGCGACATGTTTGGATTTGGTGTAATTGATCCAGCTAAAGTAACTCGTACAGCTTTAGAAGATGCTGCATCAATAGCTGGATTATTGATCACAACTGAAGCTATGGTTGCAGAGCGTCCAGCTCCTGCAGGTGGTGCTGGTGGCGGCATGCCTGATATGGGCGGCATGGGCGGCATGGGCGGCATGATGTAATAATCTCGCTTAGCGAGATTATTACAAAATTAAGCTTAATATAAATTTAAAGGGTCACTTTGAAAGTGGCCCTTTTTTTATTTTAGCTTGAAACTAAGCAGCTTTATAATTTTAAGAGTAATGTTTAATTTAAAATTTTGTTTATGTGGCCCATTTTTCGGCCGTCCTTAGCATCAGCTTTTCCGTATAGATGAATTCCAACATCGGAGTCTCTTGATAATGTTTCAACATCTAATACT
>JABGPV010000736.1 GCA_018644785.1 Deltaproteobacteria bacterium
GTGCACCTGCCAGTCCTCGCCCTCCTGTTCCAAACTCCAGGACAGGTCTTTTTGCTGGCAGCGCAGCTGGAACATGATCGCCAGCCCTTCGACCAGTTGGCCCAGGTCGAAGTCGACGGGCTGTAGATCCATGTGTCCGGCCTCGATCTTGGACAAGTCGAGCACGTCGTTGACCAGTTCCAAAAGGTGGTCGCCGCTGGTGTAGATGGCCTCGACGGCACGCCGCTGATCCGGCGGCAACGCGGGATGATTGCGCAAGATCTGCGCATAGCCCAAGATGGCGTTCATCGGGGTGCGGATCTCGTGGCTCATATTGGCCAGAAAGGCGCTTTTCGCCGCGTTGGCCGCGTCGGCGACCTCGCGCGCCCGGTGATCCGCCTCGCGCGCCCGGCGCTGGCTGTAGTAACGCACCCCGTACAGCAACGCCAAAAGCGCGACCAACCCCACGCCGCCCTTCTGCAGCCGTCCGCGCCACAGGGTCCAGTACCAAGTGCGCATATTACTCTCGTATATCGCGAGGATCTCCTCGGCCGACAGCGCCCGGTTGTGCCACGCCACCTCGTCGATACGCCCGGCGAATGATCGCTCGTATTCCGATCCGCCGCCCAGCATTAGCGGGGTGGTCATGCTCATATCCGCCACG
>JABGPV010000737.1 GCA_018644785.1 Deltaproteobacteria bacterium
GGGTTGATTATATTTACTCATTGCTACTTGGTTACGAAGATCCACCGAGTGGTGTAACGCTTGATGATGGTGTTTACTATAACAAGTTTATGTATGGAAATAATATTAAGATGGCAGAACCATTATCAGATGGTTTGGTAGAATATAGTGATGGAACTACAGCATCTAAAGAGCAAATGGCAAAAGATGTTACAACATTTTTAATGTGGGCAGCTGAACCTCATTTAGAAAGCAGACACAAGATGGGCTTTAAGGCTATCTTGTATTTAATTATTTTAACTATTCTAGTTTACTTTAGTATGAAGAAAATTTGGTCACGTATTGAATCTGAAGTTTAATATATCACCATCTTTGACAATATAATCTTTTCCTTCAAGTCTCATTTTTCCATTTGTCTTTGAATTGACCCAACCATCATTAGCTATGAAGTCTTCATAAGCAATTGTTTCAGCTCTTATAAAACCTTTTTCAAAATCAGTGTGTATTTCACCAGCTGCTTTTGGTGCAGTACAATTTTTTTGGATAGTCCAAGCTCTAGTTTCTTCAGGCCCAGATGTAAAATAAGTGTCTAGCTCTAAAATATTGTAACCTTTTTGAATTAACATATTTAAACCAGTTCTTTTTAATCCAATCATCTCCATA
>JABGPV010000738.1:0-259 GCA_018644785.1 Deltaproteobacteria bacterium
TGGTACCTTACAATCATCTTTGTCACGTGATCCAAATGCAAGTCCATCGTCACGAGTTACTTCAATACAACCACCAATAAAACGATCAAATAAACAAACTATGTGTATAGACAGAAATTTTAAGTTTTTATCATGTCGACGATAATCAAACCACAAATCTTTTGCTGTTGTCAATGCAACCCCAACGACAACTCCTATTAAACCAAATATTGCTGATTCCAAAGTTCCTCCATTTCCTTAATGCATAACGACCTGCATC
>JABGPV010000738.1:269-642 GCA_018644785.1 Deltaproteobacteria bacterium
CGGCCCACCCAAGCTTGCCGCGTCAGCGCCGCCGCGCTTCTTGCCGTCTGGTGAATGCAATGGTTCGACAATAATTTCTTCTAATTTTTGACTTCCATTGGATCAAACAGATTGTGAATAGTTTTAAGGTCATAAATATTGTCATGTTCGGTCAGGTATTTATATAGCTCTGTAGATTCTGCTTTACAGGCTTCTGAGTATTTGTTTGCAGCCGATTCGTTTCCACGGAATGCTTCCATTTTGGCTAATAAATACAAGAGAACGCAGTGGGAACTAGTGGTCATTTGAGGAGCAGGGTCAACAAGTTCCTTAATGGCAGCAATACAATTGTCTTGGTTTTCAGGCTTTTCAATAAATTCTTGAGCGATGTAAA
>JABGPV010000739.1 GCA_018644785.1 Deltaproteobacteria bacterium
ACCGGCGGTAAAGACTGGCAGAAAGAGCTGCGCGATCTTCTCCGCACCGGCGAATCGATCACTTTCTAGTTGTTTTTCTCATTCAGCTTTCCGCAAAAACCTGAGCGGACATAGCTGGCTTGGGGTTGGATGCTGATGATCTTAATCAATTCGAAACTGGTAGATTTCAGGCACATTAAAATGTACAGGGATTATCACTCCATACCAGCAATGTCCCTTAGGGATCGTTCAAAAATAACTTCACTTAATCTGTTTGAAAAAGTCCCAAACGCCGGACATTTTGCAAACAGAACGTGAACTAATTTTTGAGCCGACCCTTAGGTTTTTACTGTTTTTCAATCCGGATTTTTATGTCATCAATTGAACGTTTTCTCAGCTCTTCCCGGTCACTTTGGATTGTGCTGGGGTTTCATTTTGTCATCTGGATGGGGGTTTCACTCCTGCTGGATGTCCATCCGGATATGGCTGACCATTGGATCTGGTCCCGCTTCCTGCAGTGGGGATATTACGAACATCCCCCGATGGTGGCGCTGAATATGCGCATTGTGACCATGGTCTTCGGATCCAGCGTTCTGACTTTGAAAATCGGCAGTGTGCTGTTTTCGACGATCATATTGCTGGTTTGCTACCGGGTTGGAGTC
>JABGPV010000074.1 GCA_018644785.1 Deltaproteobacteria bacterium
AGCTTGAAGCAATACGGGATTGTTGTGATGAGCTTGAATTCGGGCGGGGAGATAAGCTCTTTACCGAAGATGATGACGCCGTTCAGATCTGGATTATTACGGAGGGGCACGTGGACCTGCGTTTTGAACTGCCCGGAAAGCCCCCCACTTCGAAGGAACACACCGTTACCTCGGTAAAATCGGACACCGGGGTTGCCAAGATCCTGGGATGGTCATGCTTTGTTCCTCCATTTAAAATGAGGCTTTCCGCTTTCTGTGTATCGAGACATTGCAAGGTTATAAGGATTGAGAAGAGGCGTCTCACCGAACTTTTCGAAAAAGACACCCGAATGGGGTATCTGGTTTTAAAGTACCTGATCCAGGTGGTCGGATATCGGTTTCAACAATTTCAGGATGTAGTTGCGACCACAATGGGCGAAAATCTTATGTCTGGCTGGTAATATCTGGAATGTATCTGAACTTTTGGGTTTCATACCACAGATTGCATTTTGGCACCGATAACATGACGAATATGATAATATCCCGATCCGTGTAATCAGTTTTTTGGCTGACATTGTCGAGCATGGAGGAGATTATGAGCATAGCTGTTTGGATAAGAAATGATACTGACAAAAAAGTTGTCGAGGAATTTGATTGTCTGTTTTGTCAAGAAGGAAATCATCACTCTGAGTGCCCTGTAGAGTTATGGTCAAGTCTGGTGTTTGAGAAAATTGCATTTAAACGACAGCCCTGTTGAGCTCGTCTTCTTTTAAGTGCTCAATCGGTTCTCCATCCTTGAATTGAACGCCTCTTATTACCTCAGCAAGCAGTTTGAATCCTCTCAATCTACGCCATCTTTTCTCTGCACTCTGGGCGAGCTTGAAGACCATAGATAAGATCGTGTGCCTGGCAACGCATCCTCTTGTTTTAGCCGTCCTCAGCCGTACCGTGGCAAACGTTGATTCAATGGGATTCGAAGTCCTTATATGTTGCCAATGTATGGCGGGGAAATCATAAAAGGCCAGCATTTCATCTTTATCTTTTTCCAGACACTTCATAGCCTTTGGATATTTTTCCGAGTACGTTGAGATGGCAATATCAAAGGCCCTGTAAGCATCGTTTTTGGTCGGTGCCATCCAGATTTCATGCAACGCTTGCTTAACCTTGGGCTGAACCACCTTGGGTAGTTTATTGAGCACATTGGCAGTTTTATGAATCCAGCAACGTTGATGTTTTGTTTTCGGGAATACTTTACTCAATGCTTTCCAAAATCCTAGAGCTCCGTCACCGACTGCCAATTCAGGGGAATGCCTTAGTCCCTGTGCTTTTATTCGTAACAATAATTCCGACCAACTCTGTTCAGATTCCCGATAACCATCCTCAATGGCAATGAATTCTTTTCTGCCCTGTTCTGTGACCCCGATAATGACAAGAATACACTGTCTGGCATCATCGCTACGGATATTGAAATACACACCATCTGCCCAAATATAGACATACCGCTTGTTCTTCAGGTTCTGTCGGCTCCACGTTTCATGCTCTGCCTCCCATATGCGCTTTAAGCGACTTATTATCGATGCTGACAGACCCTCAGCCTCACTCCCAAAAAGTGCCTGTAATGCTTCTTGGAAGTCTCCCGTGGATATGCCTTTGAGGTATAGCCAGGGCAAAACTTCTTCGACACTCCTGGTTTTTCTTAGATAGGGCGGTAAAAGAACCGAGTTGAATTTGATTCTCTGGCCACTCTTATCCCGAATCTTTGGAACCCTGACCTTAACCGGGTCGATTCCAGTTTGAATCTTTCGTTCAGGTAAATAACCATTACGAACTACCTGCAGGTGTCCTTGCTCATTTCTGAATTCAGCATGTTGATTGAGAAGCCCCTGTAATTCAGCTTCAACAGCATCAGCAATTAACCGTCGGGCACCGTTACGTAACAATTCTGTCAACGGATCTTCGGAAATCGCAGATGGCTTTTTAAGTTCAATGACTTTATTATTACGCATGACGTATCCTCTTTTTTGTTGGGATTTTGTTTTTGAGAACTCATTCCGACAGGATACGTCATTTATTTTTTTATGGCTTCCTCAAACACCACTTTTGGTTATAACTCGCCCTGTATGTCAAGGGACGGGAAAATTGACCAAGTTAAGGTCACGATATTATATGTATCTAGCAAACAGCAGTTTTTGTGATTTATGGGCAAAATTAAAAATTTCCTTCGATGATGGGGATGATTCATTATACGGTGAAATTACGGCATTGAAGTTAACCAAAGCTATCAAGAATTATAAAGGCAAATCTAATCAATATCTTGAAAAATTAAACAAAATTTCTCAAAGAGCTTTTCGGACGGGTGAGGATATATTATGGGGGTAGTGTTAGCAAACAAACGACTGCTCCTGACAGCAGCAGTTGAAAGTAATTGGCTCTTTTGCAACTCAGTTGAAGGTTTCTGATGCTGATGAGCCACGGCGTTATCGATCCGTTGATATCTCCAACGTATCTCAGCGCGGTTTCAAATGAGAAACGGATGGGATATACACAAAACCTGTGGCCCAGTGAGCTTATAAATTCAGAATGGGAGAACCACTACATCTGTGGTTGCGCTATTCATTTGTTGTAACCCTGAGATGTAAGGCTTCTATATTTAACCATCTGTTACTCTAACCCATCAAAAAGTAAAGAAGCCATCCAGAATTGTTTTGATGTGCCGTCCATTCTCAAAACGGAGCGGGAATACGAATAAAGACACCGAAATTTAGTAACGTATTTACACGTTTTAGGGTTTTCCAAGTTTCAACTTTCGCTCAGAGAAATTAGAGCAAGACAAATTTTTCCGCTCAAGATGTGCGTTGTGGTTGACATATGAACCCTGTTTTGCCTATATGTGTCGTGCAGGAGTTGAAATTTCAAATTTCAAGTCTCAAATATTTAATTGGAGGATTTCATAATGGTTCCAGCCTTGCTTGTCATGTGTGGTCTGGGAGCGGTATTGGGCATTGTACTTAGCGTCGCGTCCAAGGTTTTTTATGTTTATGAAGACCCGAGAATCGGCCAGGTGGAAGATTGTCTGGCCGGCGCCAACTGCGGCGGATGCGGCTATGCGGGTTGTTCCGCCGCGGCGGTTGCCGTGGTAGCAGGACAGGCGCCTGCCAATGTATGTATTGTGGCGGGAGATGAGGCCACCCAGGCCGTCGCCGCCGTCATGGGAATAGCCGGAGGCCTTGCAGAAGCGTCCAACTGTTCAAACCCCTGTACAGGCGGGGATCGTTCAAAAATCCGCTATCTTTACGAAGGCATTCCCTCATGCCGGGCACAGATGCTGCTGGATGATGGCAAGCGTGATTGCAACAAGGGGTGCTTGGGTTATGGCGACTGTGTGAAGGCCTGTCTGTTTGACGCCCTGAAAATAGGACCTGAAGGGTTTCCCGTTGTGGATGACGAGAAATGCGTGGGATGCGGCGCCTGTGAACGGACCTGTCCCAAAGACATACTCACCGTAAAAACCCCGTCCGAGCGCCTGCTTCATTTCAATGCAGACGAGGATTCTCTGGCGCCCTGCCGACAGATCTGCCCGGCCCAGATCAATATTCCCCTTTACATTGCCCAGATTCGAAAAGGCGATTACGAAGGGGCGGTCCATACCATCCGTGAACGCAACCCCCTGCTGCTATCCTGCGGCAGGGTTTGCCCCCATCCCTGCGAAGACAGCTGTCGTCGCGGGGTGGAAGATGAACCGGTTTCCATCAATCAGTTGAAACGCTTTGCCGCCGATTATGAGATGAATTCGGGAAAACGGTTTTCCATTTCCGTGGCGCCTTCCACCGGCAAACGGGTCGCCGTCATCGGCGGGGGTCCCGCAGGGCTGAGCTGTGCTTTTTTCCTTCGACGCATGGGTCATGACGTGACCATATACGAGGCCATGCCCAAGCTGGGCGGTATGATTCGATACGGCATTCCGGAATACCGGCTTCCCAAGAATACGCTGGACTGGGAGATTCAAGGCATACTCAACCTGGGGATCGAAAGCCATACCCGGGTGAAATTCGGTGATGATTTTGACCTGACATCTCTTGTGGCGGCAGGATACGATGCCATTTTCATGGGCATCGGCGCCTGGAAGGATTCCCTGTTGCGCGTTGAAGGGGAAAACCTGGAAGGGTGCTACACGGGCATCGATTTTCTTTCCCGCCTGGCCAGCGGCGAAATGCTGCCCATGGGAGATACAGCGGTGGTCATCGGCGGCGGAAACACCGCCATTGACTGCACCCGAAACCTCCTTCGCTACGGCGCCAAAAAGGTCTACCTGGCGTATCGAAGAACCCGGAAAGAGATGCCTGCCAACCCGGTTGAGATCGAGGCCGCTGATGAGGAAGGGGTGGAATTCATCTTCCTGACTGCGCCCAAGGAAGTGGTGAGCGATGATGAAGGGCACTGTACCCATCTGGAATACCTGAAAATGGAATTGGGCGAACCGGATGCCAGCGGCAGACGCCGTCCCGTCCCCATCGAAGGTTCGGAAACCCGGCTGCAGACCGATATGATCATTACCGCCATCGGACAGGCGCCGGACGTGTCATTTGTGGAACGGGATCAGAAGCGTCTGGCCGAATTGAAAACCACCCGTTGGAACACGGTTGACGCCGATCCCAAAACCCTGCAAACCAATATCCCCTACCTCTTTGTGGGCGGCGATTCAGCCACGGGCCCGGCCCTGGTGGTCACCGCCATCGGCGGCGGCAGACGGGCCGCCAGATCGATCCATCAATATGTGATGGGTGAAGAAATCAAAGCAGGACCGACGGAACATATGGGAAAAGACCTCATCCCTGAATCCCAATTCGACCATGTCCCCGGCATCGTCAAAAAGCCCCGGTCTCCCATGGA
The DNA here is from genome assembly GCA_018644785.1 of Deltaproteobacteria bacterium. The sequence goes on from JABGPV010000074.1 coordinate 4,870, forward strand.
GGAACTGCCGGCAGACGAGAGAATCAAATCCTTTGTGGAAGTAGATCAGGTGCTGACCGAAGAACAGGCATTGACGGAAAGCGAACGTTGTCTCTCCTGTTGTATTACCTGTTATAATATGGACCCGGAATCGGAAGAGGCACTCAAACTACAGGCAGCCGTTGGCTGATTCCGAAAACCATAAATGACGTACCCGAAGCAACTCACAGACAGGGTTTTCCTACTCGGCAATCACTATGCCTCCATCTATCTGGTGAAGGGAGATCGGTTTTCCGTTCTGGTGGAGGCAGGGCTTTCCGTAATGGCGCCACAGGTCGTGGACCAGTTAGAACACCTTGGAATTAACCCCGCAAGTCTCAAATATCTGGTTCTCACCCATACCCATGCGGATCATGTCATGGGCGCACCCCTGATCAAAAAGTCATTGCCTCAAATCAAAATTACCGGCGTATCTGAAGCCAGAGATCTGCTTTCCAGGAAAAAAATATTTGACTTTTTCACCCGGGAAGATGCTTATACGTCGAACCGCCTTTTGGATTTTAAAGCCGTCGACCCCTATACACCTCAAACCACTTCACTCCCTTTCACCGTTGAAAAAATCGTTTCACCCGGAGATGTCCTCAATCCCGGCGGATTGTCCCTTCACATCCTGGATGCACCGGGACATTGCCGCGGCGGCATCGCACTTTGGGAACCCCGGGAAAGGATACTGTTTTGCTCCGATTCTCTTGGGTTTCATCTGCCCCCGGAAAAATTTTTTTCCAACTTCTATGTGGATTACGATGACTACCGCAAAACCTTTGACACACTCTGCGCCCTTAAACCCAAATGGATCTGTCCCGGTCACTGCGGCGCCTATGGCGGCGAAGAGGCAACACAATTCATTGCGGGATCACGACGTGAACTGGACTGGATCACCGATTATGTAACCGACCTGGCTCAATCTCAGGAGGGGATTGCTGAAGTGGCAGAGGTTCTGTTCCAAAGGTATTTCATGGATGAAGCAACGATCTTCAGCCCGGAAAACACAAAGCACTGCATGGAATTTCTGATCCGACGGATCCTTGAATCGAAGGTTTTATCGGAGGCTCAATAGGGGCAAATCGTCGCGGGGAATCTATTTTTCCATCCCCGACCCTGGTACCGACTTGTGGTTTCTGACTTCGAGCTATTAAACTTCATAAGTCGTCAGCACAACATTGAGAGCCTTGTCCCGAAATAGTAAATTACTTCCGGATCCATAGTGTTTAAGTTTAGAGACCTTTGCAAAACGCCCCCTTTTTCCCAATCTCTGCGTCAGGCGAAAATTTCAATCCTCGAAATATTGAATATATTCCTGTGGTTGAAATTTTCGCCTTCCTTGATCTAGAACAAAATTGCGCATTTTTCAAAGGTCTCGCTTAGGGTGATTCACAATCGTATCCTGTCATTCTGTTCACATTGGAATGCGGATATTAAAATGAAACCACTATCTCATTGTATTTTTTTCTCCATTTTGCTGAGTGCAAGTTCAGACCCGGTTTCATGTAACCCACCGCCAGTAAGAGGGGAACCCAGTAGTTATCAGGGATTTTGAACTCCCTTCGAACGGCTTCATGATCAAAACCGTCCATCGGATGTGTCTCCAAACCAAGACTGGTAGCTGCGTACATGAGGCTCATGGCGAAGAAACCCGTGTTTTTTGCGGCAAACGCCAGATTTGCATCAGGATTCCAATCATAGAGCGCCTTTGTGGCATTAAGGAACCATTCCCTCTGTTCCAGCGCCATGGACCCGGATTTGAGCATTTCCTGCCAATTTTTTTCAAACGTGGAATGATCTGCCTGCCAGCCGCTCTTGTCCGCAAGAACGATTAGGACCACCGGTGCCTCAACGATCTTGGGCTGGTCCCAGGCCAGGGATTTGAGTTTTTCCTTTTCCTCGGGATTCCGAAGCACCATTAGATTCCATGGCTGCAGATTGAAACTGGAAGGTGCGTTCGCCGCCAAGTCCACAATCCGGATCAGCTGCGATTCAGATACATCTTTGTCTGTATCGAAGAAATTTATGGAACGTCTCTTTTCACTTATTTCCTTAAAATTCATTTTTTCTCCTCCTTTTGTTTTGACCATCCGATCCAGGATTCAGGCACTGTCGCATCACGACCCTCTGCCCCAACCTGCAAAAAATACCGAAATTCTGATGGAACCCATTATGGAAAACAACGGGCAAAGGCCTTCATCAGGCGAGGCGACCCCTTCATGCGGAGCTTTCGTTGAAGCAACGCCCATATGAGATTCTTTTCCCCGGCCAGAAAATCCAGCCAGGTCCGACTGTCTGCCGTAACATGCATGTCAGGCGTACCCACCAGGCCGCTTTGGACCTGAATCGTTTTATCACGGATGACCGCGGTCCCTTCACATTGTTCTTCACCCCTAAAGGTAAAATGGTACGTAGCGTTGAGACCTTCGGACTGGTCGCGCTGGAAAACAATGGGCAGGCTCTCCAGGAAACTTGCCGCAGAACCCGGCCTGAGGCCGTTACCCACCCCTTTTATGGTTTTGTGGGGAAATTTCTTTTGAACATAGCTCTCAGCATCTGAGCCCGGAACCACATAAATCGTTTCCACCTTTTCCTGAAGCGGCTTCACCACCTGGGTGAGGAAATGTTTTCGGTCGTCCAGAAACGGACCGATAACGTCTTCTCCCGCAGGACAAACGGCCATGCAGTAAGAGGACTTATTGCAGATCCCGTAACTCAGGGACTGCCACATGGAGACAGTCTCAGGATCGCTGACCTTCTTGCGGTAGGACCTGACGCATTTGCTTGAGACGATATTTTCCACCCAGTTCATGAAGCCGCCCATGCGATCCCGGTAGTTGTGTGTCATGCAGGTCGTAAAATTGAAATGCCCGTCAGCGCAGATAGCCCCGACCGGGCAGGCGGAGACGCAAAGTTTGCATTCAATACATGGGTTGAAGTCCAGAGGCTGGTCATATGCTGTAGCTTCGCGGTCCAGGAGGATCGTGCCCAGGACAATGAAGTTCCCGAATCGTGGATGGATGACCAGACGGTGATGACCCATGACCCCCAGACCGGCTGCAACGGCAATGGGTTTATGGGAGAGCGGCCACATCCTGCCCGGCCACTTCGCCAGATCCATGGGGAATCCGGCGGAAGGGCTCATGGCTCTTACACCGTTTTCAATCAGGGCCTTCACGATCTTGCGTGATACAGCGTTTGTTTGTTCAAATGTTTGCAGAAACTCCAGATCCGATACATCACGGGATGGGCATCGAATATTCTCCGGGTTCATCCGGCAGACAATGCTCATGACACTGCGGTTCCGGGGAAATATCTTCAGGATGTCTTCCGCATGTTCTTCAAGCTCCGAACGACCGATTTCCACCAGACCCACATCATCAGCCCCTGCTTCCAGAGCAACGGTCTTGAGCCACGTTGAATCAAGCTTTTCCCGGATCCCGGTAAGGGAGTCTTCCTCAACCTTTTCCCTGTACTGCATAACTGTTGGATGTTCATTAAGGTTCATAAAAAATCCCCCATTGTTTATAGGTGTTTAAACCTCCCACACTTCCGGCGGAACCTTTCCCATGCCCTGGTATTCAATGCGGTATGGGGTGATCTTGCAGACGCAGTAATTGGGATCATCCGGGCCGGAGAAGTAGTTTTTAAGGTGGTCATTCCAGACCGCTTTTTTGGTCGCTTCGTCGGTCAGGATCTCGGCTGTGCCCTGAATCTGAAGGAATGCCTCCGCCGTCTCCATATCAGTGACACCGGTGGTCAGGTGGATTTCAGGGTTTCTACGGATCTGGGCCACCTTGCGTGATGAGACAAAAGTGGCCATCCAGATGGTCAGATTTTCATCCGCCATGGGGGTGACATAACGGGCCCAGGGTTTTCCGTCTTCCGTGATGGTAGAAAGAACGGATAAGGTCGGGCGATCCATTTTTGCCAAAATTTTCTTTTTCAGTTCAGACATTTGTATCTCCTTTTCTGAATAATTAAATGGTTTTGGGCCTACGTTTCTACACCTAAGCCCTTAGAGCTTCAAAACATGATCAAATATAAACCGTTTATGGTTCTCAAGCGGTTCGGGACCTTTTATGGCTTTCATGTGCAGAAGTGCACCGTGCCAGCTGCTCACCAGGAAATAGGCCGTCTCCTTCGCATCCAGCTGCTGAGGAATCTCGCCTTTTTTTTGCGCTTCGGCTAACAGCTCCGAATACCCATCAACCATAATGTTCACAGCTAACATGAGCCTATCTCGAAATACCGGGCTCAAATCCCCCATCTCCTGGGCAAGATTGCCGATGGGACAGCCATAGGCGTAATCCTTTGACTTGAAAAAGTCCATAAACCACTCAAGGAGTCTTTCTATTTTTTGCAAGGGGGAAAGGGCGGGATCTTCCAGGATCGGTCGTGACATGAAGGAATAATATCCGGCGAAATGGTCGATGACCTGAAGTCCGAAATCCTCCTTGCTCTTAAAGTAGTTATAGAACGATCCCTTGGGTACTCCCGCTACGTTGAGGATTTCCTGAAGGCCCGTGTGATTGAATCCCTTCAAATGGATGAGCTCCGCTCCGGTTTCAAGAATTTTTTGCTTGGTATCCGTTTTCATAATCCCCGCTTGTCGCCAAATGTTTGAATAAAGTAGACCGGTCGTCTATAAATGTCAACCTTTTTTCAAATATATTTTTTTTAAGGCCGAAAAAACTTCCTTGACTTTCCAATCGGACAGCTATATATTCCCGAAACTGCATACAGTAGCCCAAGTGAAGGTCCATACGCTGGAGCCCTTCTCGGAAATTTGAGGCCGTGGCTTGAAGATGACGAGGCGGTTTCCCATCTTATCAAAAAACTTTCCTCGATTCGAAGAGAAGATATCTGGAAAAAGTAATTTTTCGTGTTTAATATATTGATATATAGCGATTTGTAAATTCACAACACGGCCACCCGGCCGCAGGGAGGGAGTTCGAATCATGAAGGAACGCTGGAAACTGCTGATGATCATATTGGTCTTTATGGCAGCTTACTATGTACCCTGGGCAAGTCCGGTCATTCGCCGATCCGGTCTGGAAGCCTTTATGATGCTTCAGGAATACGCCCGTGAACATGTACTCACCTGTCTTATCCCTGCATTTTTTATCGCAGGGGCCATTTCCGTATTCGTAAGCCAGGCCTCGGTTCTTAAATACTTCGGCGCCACTGCCAGAAAAATTCTCTCCTATTCGGTTGCCTCTGTTTCGGGGACGGTCCTTGCCGTCTGTTCCTGCACGGTGTTGCCCCTTTTTGCGGGGATTTATTCGCGGGGAGCCGGCATCGGACCCGCAACGGCTTTTCTCTATTCGGGCCCGGCCATCAACGTGCTGGCCATTGTGCTCACAGCCCGGATCCTGGGCTGGGAACTGGGACTAGCCAGAGCCATCGGCGCGATTCTTTTTGCCGTCATCACCGGCCTACTCATGGCCTTCATTTTTAGAAAGGATGATGCGGAGCGGGCCAAAGGAGAACTGTTCCTGCCGGAGGACGAGGGAACGGGCCGGACCCTTGCCCAGGACGGGCTTTTCATGCTGATTATGGTGTTGATCCTGGTTTTCGCCGCCTTTGCAAAACCAAGCGGAGGATCCAGCGGTGTGTGGCCAACCGTATTCGCCGCCAAGTGGTATATCACCGCCGGACTGCTGATCATTTTGGGGTTCATACTGAAAGCCTGGTTTGTCAAGGAAGAACGGGTCACCTGGGTTCAGTCCACCTGGGGCTTCATGAAACAGATTTTTCCACTCCTGGGTGCGGGCGTTCTGGTGGCGGGTTTTATGCTGGGAAGGCCCGGGCATGCCGCCCTGATTCCCGACCAGTATATTGAAGGTCTCGTGGGTGGAAATTCCCTCTGGGCCAACCTCTTTGCTTCGATTTCGGGGGCGCTCATGTATTTTGCCACCCTTACGGAGGTGCCCATACTCCAGGGGCTTTTGGGCGCGGGAATGGGAAAGGGTCCCGCACTCTCCCTGATGCTGGCGGGTCCGGCCCTGTCCCTGCCCAATATGCTGGTGATCGGAAGCGTCATGGGTGCTAAAAAGACAGCGGTTTTCTGTACCATCATCGTAATTTTGAGCACCATTGCGGGCATGATCTACGGAGTAATAGCCAGTTAGAGGGCCTCGGCAATAAAAAGGGGGAACAACATGAAAAAAGCACGGGGAAACGGCATTACCGTTTTCCCCGTGCCTTTATATTTTGGTGCCTTATTGTTTCGGTGCTTTTGAACTCCGGGAAACACGTTGCTTTCCCAAAGTTTCCATTCGTAAGATTATACGCAACCGGTCGGTTTGGGCAGTCCAGCCATTTTACAGGCGCCTTTTCCCGGCCCTGAAGGAAACAGCTCGTAGATATATTTCAGTTTGTAGCCGGTGACTTTTGACAGAATCCTGACCATGGGGGCGATGCCGTTCTTCTTGTAGTACTCCTGCAAAACGTCAACGACCTTCTTATGTTCATCCGTAATTTCTTCAATGCCTTCGCTTGATTTTACATACTTCATCCATCCTTCGTCCCAGTTGGCGAAATCGTCGATGAATCCGTCTTCATCAACATCATAGCTGGTTCCCTCAAATTCTATTGTTGCCATACCTAAACTGCCTCCTTTTTGTTAAATAAAATACCCTAAAAATACCACACCTGAATATTTTTTCAGCCAACGCCGCACACAATCGGAGCAGTATAATCCCTGTTTCGCAAGTTGTCAAATGTTCTTTTCCGACTTCTTCAGGGTTTAGCCGTTTTTTTATATTCAAGCGCTGCCTTAAAAAGGCCTTTCGCCCAATCGGACTCACCGGCGGCATGCACATGGGTATAGGTCCCCAATATATTCTTTCTGCATATACCATCTTTTTCACCGTCAATACCATGACCCCGTTTTACCTTAAAGGCGAAGTGTACCGGTTCTTTCGAAGCCGTAAATACAGCTCTGGAATAGTGAAATTCGTGACCGCGCAGAATTTTCCCAACTGAATAGTAGGGATTCTGATCACAGGTTTCCAGAATGGTATATCCGTGCCCCTGGGGCTTTTTCTGGAAAACGAAATCCAGGGGCAGTGCTCCGACCATGGGGTAATGTTTGCCGGACAGCCGGATATTCTCCCCCAGATAAATGAGCCCCCCACACTCGGCATAAACGGGAAGACCCTTTTCGATTTCACTTTTCAGGGCGTTTCTAAATAAAGCATTGTCAGCCAGGGACTGGGCCTGGGTCTCGGGAAAGCCACCGCCGATGTAAAGTGCATCCAGCTTCGGCAGGGCATTGGCGGAAATGGCATTGAGCTCAACCATAACAGCGCCCAGTTTTTCCAGTTCAGACAGGTTTTCAGGGTAATAAAACCATAGTGCCTGATCCCTTATAAAACCGATTCGCGGGCGCCATGCTTCATTTTCCGCATAGGTTTCCAGTGCAACTGACGCACGGATGCTGTCAAGTGGGGGGACTCGGTTGGCGATTTCCCGGATACGCGCCAGTTGCAGGTTGTCCGAGACGGTTTTTTTTGCCCACGAAATAGCCTTCTGTGCCCGGCTGCTCTCCTGGTGGGGAACCAGCCCCATATGCCTTTCCGGAAAGGGGTTTTCCTTCAATTTCGGAACCGAACCCACCACCGGAATGCCACAGTACTTCCAAATGGCCTCGGTGATCAGGTTTTTCTGCCTGGGCCCGGCCACTCGATTCAAAATAACACCTGCGATATTCAGTTCGGGGTCAAATACCTGGCATCCTCGAACAATGGCGGCCATGGTTCGCGTTGTCATGGTCACATCTAAAACGATGAGCACAGGGGCTTGAAGAAGCCTTGCCACTTCGGCGGTGCTGCAGCACCCATCAATGTCGAGACCGTCAAAGAGCCCTCGGTTTCCTTCAATCACGGCGATCTGCCCATGATCGGAATGGCGCAGGAAAGAATCCAGGATCTGATTTTCATCCATCAAAAAAGGGTCCAGGTTATAACAGGGCGCACCCGCTGCCAGGAAAAGCCAGCCAGAGTCAATAAAATCGGGTCCTTTTTTGAAGGGGGCCACACTGAGACCCATTTCCCGCCATGCGGCCGTAAGGCCCAGGGATAAGATGGTTTTTCCGGAGCCGCCTTTTAGTGCAGCGATAATGATGCGCGGATGCATAAAACAGTCTCTGAATTCTATGGATTCGGTTTTGTATGGGTCCAATTTATGGATAAATAACTGCTGGAAATAAGGAACATGGTCGTTTAAAATTGTCAACAAAAAAGTCGCGGGGTGTTTCTGTTTTTTTTATTGACATCCTGTCGGCCTTTTGGTTATTAACTATCTGAAAAATTGGTTAATTGGTATTTTCTGAAAGAACGATTGGAACCGGATCGATTATTTTTTGGATTCGGTGGAAATATGGTCAAATTTTTATCGAAATCCCCGCCGCGGATTAGGACTATTTGAGGGAGGAGGTGACGGTCGGCACTAATTTTAGGATATATTCCTTTATAATAATATTTTGAGGAGGCAAGTCTAATGGCTTTTGAACCTAACGAAGAACAAAAAGAGTTAAAGTACGACGAGCTTCGCATCTACAGCGATGAGGAGCTGAACAACTATACGGAGGATGAGCTCAAGAATTTCAAATGCAAGCACGATATCCCCGATATGGACGAGCTGGAAAAAGGGCCCTGGCCGAGCTTTGTGGCGGACGCCAAACGAGAGGCCCTTCACCGCAGAAACCTGGCCGATGATCGGATGATGATCGATCGGGATGTTGTCGAGGATATGCTGGGACAACTCCAGGTCTCCTTTGACGAAGGGGAAACCCACTGGAAGCATGGCGGCATCGTGGGCGTTTTCGGCTACGGCGGCGGCGTGATCGGCCGATACTCAGACTTGCCTGACAAATTTCCTTCCATTGCGCATTTTCATACCATGCGGATCAACCAGCCGGCCAGCAAATTTTACTCCAGCGACTACCTGCGGTGCATCTGCGATCTCTGGGAGTACCGGGGCAGCGGCATGTTGAACATGCATGGCTCCACGGGCGACATCATCTGCATCGGCACCTTTACCGAACAGCTTGAGCCCATTTTTTACGACTTGGGGCATGTGTTGCAGCAGGATCTGGGCGGTTCCGGCTCCAATCTGCGTACACCGGCCTGCTGTATCGGCAAAGCCCGTTGTGAATACGCCTGCATCGATACCCAGGCCTTGTGCTATGAACTGACCCATTACTACCAGGATGAACTGCACCGTCCGGCCTTCCCCTACAAATTCAAGTTTAAATTTGACGGCTGCCCCAACGGTTGCGTGGCCTCCATTGCCCGATCGGACATGAGCTTTATCGGCACGTGGAGAGACAATATCCGGATTGATCAGGAAGCGGTCCAGGCCTATATGGGCGGCGAAATAGCCCCCAACGCCGGCGCCCATGCGGGTAAAGACTGGGGTAAATTCGATATCGATAAGGAAGTGATCAACCTCTGCCCCACCGACTGCATGTGGATGGAAGACGGCAAACTCATGATCGACGATAAGGAATGCACCCGTTGCATGCACTGCATCAACACCATGCCGAGAGCCCTGAAGGTGGGCATGGAAACAGGCGTGAGCATCCTGTTCGGCGCCAAAGCGCCCATTTTAGACGGTGCGCAGATGTCCGTTCTGACCATTCCTTTCATGGAATGCGAAGCGCCCTATGACAACATCAAGGAAGTCGTGGAAAAGATCTGGGACTGGTGGCCGGAAGAAGGAAAGAACCGTGAGCGTCTGGGTGAACTGATCCAGCGTCAGGGCATCGCCAAGCTGTTGGAGGTTCTGGAGATTCCGCCCATGCCGCAAATGGTGAAAGAGCCGAGAAGCAACCCCTACATCTTCTGGAAAGAAGAAGATGTGCCCGGCAAATGGGACCGCGATATCGACGACTACCGATCCAGACATGCGAGATAGGAGGAATCAAGAATGGCATTATCAACTGAAAGACTAGGGCTTTATAATCCTGAAAAACCCATGGAAAACAGGCTCACGGACTTGGGTCCGCGGCATTTCTGGCAGTATTTTCCTCCCATTATCCAGAACAACTACGGTAAATGGGATTACCATGAAATTCTGGAGCCCGGAATTCTGGTACATGTGGCTGAAAACGGCGACAAGGTTTTTACCGTCCGGGTTGGCGGTTGTCGGTTCATGACCGTTGAAAACGTGCGCGAGATCTGTGACATCGCCGACAAACACTGCGACGGTTACATGCGGTTTACCACGAGGAACAACATCGAGTTCATGGTGGACAGCCAGGACAAGGTGGAAACCCTGAAAAAAGACCTTCAGAGCCGCAAGCATGTTACCGGAAGCTACAAGTTTCCCATCGGCGGCACCGGCGCCGGCATCACCAATATCGTCCACACCCAGGGCTTCATCCATTGCCATACGCCGGCAACAGATGCCTCCAGTATGGTTAAAGCCGTCATGGATGATCTCTTTGAAGAATTTCAGAGCATGACCATGCCGGCCCAGGTTCGTATTTCCATGGCCTGCTGCCTCAACATGTGCGGGGCTGTCCATTGTTCCGATGTCGCTCTTCTGGGGTATCACCGGAAACCGCCCCTTATTGACAACGAAGTCCTTGGCCAGTACTGCGAAATTCCGCTGGTCATTGCGGCGTGCCCCACGGCCGCCATTTCACCGACCAAGACCGAATCCGGCAAAAAAACGGTCAAGATCAAGAACGAACGTTGTATGTTCTGCGGCAACTGCTATACCATGTGTATGGCCCTGCCCCTTGCTGACAATGAAGGGGACTGCGTGACCATCATGGCCGGCGGTAAGGTGAGTAACCGGATTTCGCCGCCTAAATTCTCCAAGGTGGTTGTGCCGGCGCTGCCCAACACATACCCGAGGTTCCCCGAGGTGTGTGAGAACATCAAGAAAATTGTTAACGCTTACGCGGCGGACGCCAACAAGTACGAGCGTGTTGGCGACTGGGCCGAGCGAATCGGCTGGGAAAGATTCTTCGAAAAATGCGATCTTCCCTTTACGGATCATCTCATTGACGATTACCGTCTGCAGTATGATACCTACAGGACGTCCACCCAGTTCAAATATACTGAGGCATCCTGGGCCGTATCAAGAGCTGTTAACGGCATCAAATAAACGAACGCTCAATTAGCTTCATCCGGGGAAAAAGCCATTGCTGTAAGATGTCTCTTCCCCGGATGAAATGTGAATGAAGGAGCAACAATGGAAGACATGAAAGAAGCCATTATGGCATTTGCTGAAAAGAGCAAGAAAACCAAATTTTACTTTAACGACATCCAGAAAGCCGTTCAGAAAGTGATTCCGGAGGCCAAAGCCAGAGCGATCAAAAAGGCTGCCACCGCATTGATCAACGAAGAAAAATTGATCTATTTTTCCACCGGCAGCAGCACCATGTATGGTATGAAGGGGAAAGGCCAGACCGAAGATCATTAGAAAAGATCTTTATCGGCTGCTTAACCAGAAATGACGAAATGATAGCGAAGAGGTCGCCGTCCCGTTTGGGTTGCGACCTTTTTGCTTCATTGAGTTCAGAGGCGTATTATGAAGAGTCCACAGGGATCGGAAGAATTTCTTTTTGAACAAAAAGCATTGCGGGATGAAGATACGGAATGCGCCAATACACAATATAACCTTGGCGTTTCCCTCATGCAGCAGGGAAAGCTGGATGAGGCCATTGCAGCGTTTAATGATGCCGTCGCCAACAGCGGCCGAATGTTTGAGGGCTATGTTAATCTGGGGTACATCTATTTTAAAAAAGGCGATCTGAATATGGTGATTGAGGTCAACAACCGTGCCATCCAGATCGAACCCAGGTATGCCCGGGGGTACGCCAACCTGGGATTTGCCTATCTCCAGATGATGAAAACCGAAGAGGCGATCAATGCCCTTAACAAGGCCATTGAACTGAATCCTGAAATTGTTCAGGCCTGGAGCAATTTGACCAACGCATACCTTCAAAATGATGAGGTGGAAAAGGCCGTTGAAACGGGCGAAAAAATGGTCGAAATCGCCCCGGAATTTGCTCTCGGCCAGAACAACCTTGCAAGTGCCTATTACAACAAGGGCGATTATCGGAAAGCCATCGAACATCTGGATAAGGCGGTTGATTTAGGGTTTGAGCCACATCCCGAGTTTGTAAAAGCATTGGAGCCGCATCGATAACAATGGACTTTTCTTATTTGTTTGAACCGTATGACCGGCAGGTTAGCCTTGCGGACAGATCGTTTGAGCGCATTGCGGGGGAATATCCGGATTGTATCAATTGTAAACCGGGTTGTGCCGATTGCTGTCACGCGGTATTCGGGCTTTTCCTTGTGGAAGCGGTGTTTTTAAAAAATGATTTCGATCAGCTTGGGGAAAAGGAGAAAGCCGAAGCGCTTAAGCGGGGTCTTGCGGCTGAAAAAGAGCTCAAGACCCTTGAAAGGACCCTTAAAGAGTTCAAGGATGATCCCGGAATGAGCGCCTATGCCATGGCCAAAACGAAAATCCGATGTCCTCTGCTCAATGATGACGATGCCTGCATCCTCTACCCTTACCGCCCCATCACCTGTCGGATTTACGGTATCCCCACCATGATTCAGGGGATTCCGCGGATTTGCGGCAGCACCGGCTTCAAGAAGGATCAGGGGTATCCCTTTTTCAATATGAATGCCGTGCAGAAAGAGCTGTTTCAGTTATCCAAGGACCTGCTGGAAAACACCAAAATAGATGCCCCGGAAGAAAGGGCATCCCTTCTGATCTCCATTCCAAAAATCATAAAGACCCCGGTGGAAGACCTGGTCAATGAAAATCCCGAAGGGCCTGACACAGGACACTGATGTGATTGCTTATGCGGGTTCTCATAAAGGCCGTCTCATCCGGGTTCTGCGTGGCGTGGTGGTCCATCAGCGGTTCAAAAACCCGCTCAAGTTCCGGTCTGTCAAAGGATTTCAGCAGTGAAAGAAGGTTAGCGACCTGGACCGGCATAAGGCCATCTCCTTTTGTTTCCCGTGTATGGAGTCCTTCAAAAAACCCCCTTACGGTAGCAGTGACAGCAAAATCGCCCAGCCAGACCGTTTCCCCGACCCCATCCAGCCTGTCGAGTCGCATCTTAACCGTGGTATCCAGGAAAAAGTAGATGATGGCAATCATGGGGCCGGCATCTTCCGTTGCCGGCTGTGGCTCGTATTGCCGAACAGTGGTCAACCTCACATCCAGCCTACCATCCTTGTGGCATTTGACGATAAAATCCCCGGCTGCATGATGCCATGCACCGATATGACTGAAATCCCCAAAATCGTAATAAAGGGTCAGGATTCTGGCGCATTCTTCTATGATAATAAATGCTTCCGTGGAAGAGGCATATCGAGGTCCTCTTTTCAAGTCCCATATTTGAATTTTTTTTCTGCCGTCCGCAGGGTCCATGGCCATATGCCATTCATGGTAATCTTCAAACCACTGGGCTGCCAGGATGACCATTTCTTCAGTTTTCCCCTGTGCCGTAAGACAGGTCATTTTTCTAATGCCGTAGATTTCGGGCAAGAATGAAAACCCAAGATTACGCTTCAGCCAATCCAGGATATCATGCTCATGCATCATACATTCAACCCCTTTTCCGGAAATGGCCGTGCTCAGCGTGAATTTCACACGGGTTTCACCCATGAATACTTCCACGCTGGCCAAGTGGTATAAGATCCCGTGCTTCTCACTGCGTATCTGGATTTTCCGTACGTCTCCCAGGTCGAAATCCTCATGGTATTTACCTTTCAGCACACGGTTGAGCAGTTCACCCTGGTCTTTTAAAATACATGCCTTGACGATATCAAAATAGTTGCCAAGGGTCAGATGAGGATGGGCTTTTTCGGGGGTTATGAGGAACGGTCTTGAGAGATCTTCAGAGGCAAGGGAAATGTCGCCTTCAGGAGAAGAGAATAGATACGCAACAATCATAGTTTGTTCAAGGCTTCTTCGGCGATTTCGCCCACCGACATTTTCCGGATGTGGCCCGTTTCATAGATTTCAATTTCATGGGGTTCACCCAGGTGTTTTTCCAAGTCTTTTCTGGCTTCGTGAGCGCCCAGATTGCCCATGAGCCACACGGTGTATCCACGAACTGACGGGTCCTGATCCTCGAGAAAGGCAAAAAAGTACAGGGTGTGCTTGCGGATGAAAGGCCCTTGGGTTCTTGAGATCCTGCCCAGGGCCTTCAACGCATCAATTCTACGGTTCACATCCCCCGTGAACTGGTAGAGTTGCGCCGT
>JABGPV010000740.1 GCA_018644785.1 Deltaproteobacteria bacterium
CCTATTGACGCGCCCATACCCACCCGACACCAATCGGAAAATAATCAACACCAGGTAAACATAAAAGGGCAACCACAGGGGGTTGCCCCTACGTACACATAACGGGAAAAAAATGATGAAATACAATCCGGCTATTCACCACCGCCGATCCATACGATTAAAAGGATATGACTATTCACAACCAGGTTCGTATTTTATTACCATTTGCACACAAGACCGGTTATGCTTGTTTGGAAAAATTGAAAATGGGCAAATGATCTTAAATGATGCGGGTAAAATGATAAAATCCGTATGGCATGGAATCCCAACCCATTATTACGGATTTGGTATTGATGGGTTTGTTGTCATGCCGAACCATATCCACGGAATCATAGAAATCCAACAAAATCCGGATACCCCCGTAGGGGCAGGCCCCTGTGCCTGCCCTACCCCCTGTGCCTGCCCTGACCTCCGTACCCGCCCTGCCCCCCGTGCCTGCCCTATTGACGCGCCCATACCCACCCGGCATCAACCGGAAAACAATCAACACCAGGGAATCATAAAAGGACACCCACAGCGAGGGCAACCACAGGGAGGGCAACCACAGGGGGTTGCCCCTACGGGTAACATGACATTACCGGATATTTTGCATCGGTTTAAAA
>JABGPV010000741.1 GCA_018644785.1 Deltaproteobacteria bacterium
CATGCGTTCCGAATGTCCGGCGCCTCCCAAGGTGAAATCAACTGCTACTTCAGCACTTTCTGGCAGCAGAGAGATCACTTCATCAAGGAGTACCGGGGCATGATAAAAATTCAATTTATACTGGCGCCTCATTCAGAACTGATGCATGATATGTCTAAGGGTCGGTTCATAAATTACTTCGCATTCTGTTTGCAAAATGTCCAGTGTTTTGCGGCTTCAGGGTCGGCTAAAAAATTAGTCAAGTGTTTCCCATTAGTGAAAAGGAAATACGTTGCTGCCACATTCTGTTTGCAAAATGTCCGGCTTTTGGGACTTTTTCAAACAGATTAAGTGACGTTATTTTGTAACGACAACGTGTTTCTTGGACACTAATGAGAAACACTTGGATCCCCTTGCCAATAGATTATGTGAAGTTATTTATGAACGATCCCTAAAACATGCATTCAATCGGTTAATTCACAAATTTTGAGTGAGAAAAGCGAATAAAAAAAATGAAGATTGTCATTCAAAGAGTAAAGAAAGCGAGTGTTTCAGTAAATCAAAAAGATGTTGGATTAATAAATAGGGGATATCTACTTTTAGTGGGTTTTGATCTGGGAGACCAGTTGAAATTACTCCAGCCTATGCTAGATAAGATTTG
>JABGPV010000742.1 GCA_018644785.1 Deltaproteobacteria bacterium
AGTCACGGCCCTTGGTCAACTTATGACCCCTGAACAAATTCAAAGGGGTGTAACCGGCCACGCTTCAGACGCTTTCAAAAGGTATATGTTACCGGACGTAAACGAGGCAATAATCGGTAACCAAAACGTGGCAAAGATCCAAGGGGGGACCGAACAACGACCGAACAACCTTTTGACCCTGGAAAAAAAGACTAACTAATTGAAATCATTGCATAAAATTGGTGGAGGCGGCGGGAGTTGAACCCGCGTCCGAAAACGATCACTCCAGGCTTCTACATACTTATCTCAAAATTTAAAATTAGTTGTGATGTCTCCTTTGAGATGGATACGAAACAATATAGTCTGAAAAGTTTAACCTTTAAGGTTCAGACACCCTTAAAAGGCGGTCTTGCAAAGTCGACGTCCTGACCTGAGATCTGCAAGAAGGATATCAGCAGGACGGAAGCTGCTCTACGCAGCTACAGCGTAATTATAATCATCTGCGATTATGTTTATGCATTGCCAATTTTACGAGCTGACAAAAGACTCGGTATGCTACCATAGACTTCAAAATCTCCGTCGAAGCCATTTCGCCCCCAAATTTTAAAAGATCAGTTATAGCTAATAATAGTTCTAAAAGCTAAAAAAGTCAATATCAACA
>JABGPV010000743.1 GCA_018644785.1 Deltaproteobacteria bacterium
ACCATGTTATTCCTTTCAAGACTGCTTATGAGAAGTGTCGATCTTGCCAGTCCAACAATTGTATTAATAACAGACCGTACAGATTTGGATAATCAACTTTCCGGTTTATTTACTAATGCCAAAGGGTATATCGGGGATGAGTCCGTTATCAGTGTGGAGAGTCGAGTTCACCTACGGGATCTGTTAAAGGATAGAAACAGCGGTGGTGTCTTTCTCACAACAATTCATAAGTTTACCGAGGATACAGAGCTCCTGACTGAGCGTAGTAATGTAATTTGTATATCCGATGAGGCCCACCGCAGTCAGGTGAATTTGGATCAGAAAGTTAGGGTTACTGAACAAGGTGTAAAGCGGACCTTTGGCTTTGCAAAGTATCTCCATGATTCACTACCAAATGCCACCTATGTCGGTTTTACTGGTACTCCAATTGAGGCCACACTTGCTGTTTTTGGTGATCCTGTTGATTCTTACACAATGACAGAATCGGTAGTCGATGAGATTACCGTGCGAATTGTCTATGAAGGCCGGGCTGCCAAAGTTTTGTTGGACAACAGTAAGCTTGCAGAGATTGAGGACTATTATGCCCGTTGTGCTGACGAAGGGGCCAGTGACTATGCTATTGAGCAAAGTAAAAAGGCT
>JABGPV010000744.1:0-237 GCA_018644785.1 Deltaproteobacteria bacterium
TTCAAAAAAACATCCACGGCCTCTGCCTGAGCCTTGGCACGATATTTTATCTGTTCTTCGATTTTGTTCTTGTACATCCGGGCGAACTGGTAATAAATGGTTCCGCCCAAGATGATAAGAGGGATTAGGGAAACTACTAAGACAATGAGTATTATCTTCCTTTGAAGGTTTATATAGAGAGAAGCTTTCATGGCAACTTGTCCAGGTTAGACGTCCCCTCAATGCGGATCACGAAAA
>JABGPV010000744.1:247-639 GCA_018644785.1 Deltaproteobacteria bacterium
ACCATCATATCAGAATTCTGGTGGAACCCCAAACAAAAACGGTATCACCAATTCATCAATTTGTATTTTTCATGTATGCGTCCAGGTGACCCTGAGGTCTTCTTCAAGGGTGGTTTTGCCCTCCAGGAGTTTTTTCATAATGCACTCTGGTTTATTAAATGCTGTTGGTGACCTTTTTCCATGAGCCGGCACATTATCAGCGGGTATTTTACCAGAGAAGATGATAGTATGCATGTACTCGGGAGTTCAAGGGTTTTAATCGCTAACGGTAAATCAAACAGGCACGATATGTTTTTTTTCATAGGGGGTGTACAGCCCAAAACCATTACCCTGGACGAACCATCCAGGCGGTGCGATGCCTGCGGTCTCTATCAGCTGAGCCCCATGAGAAC
>JABGPV010000745.1 GCA_018644785.1 Deltaproteobacteria bacterium
CCTTCCCCAAAAAAGGTTCGCTTTTCCCATTGTGATACGTGACTGCCGTATCAATATAGTTCACCCCACTGTCAATTGCAGCGCGGAGCTGTCGTTCAGCAAGTTCTTTATTGATCGAGTTCATCCTCGTGGGAAATCTCATGCACCCATATCCGAGAATCGAGAGTTTATCTCCGTTTTTCGGAACATGTCTGTAAAGCATGGATACCTCCTTTCGTGAGGGGCAGGTCTTTGTTCCCGTTTTGGCCGGATTCCAGGCTGTCCCGGCGCCTCACCGGGTCGTCGGCGTCTCGCCGATGGAATCCGCGTTGGACACGCCCATGGAAAAGTGCCACTGAACGATCTTCCAGCCTTCCTGCTCTTTCTGGAAGACCGCAGTCAATCGGACCGGCATTTGTGTGCCATCCGGAAGCTCGAGTATGGGGCGACCCGCCACCCAGCCCACCGAACCATCACCATAGGCCTTTGGGACGTCTGCCAGGACCCGCAAACCACCCAGTTCTTTTAACTGTGATTTGAACACCCTGGTGATCGCAGCATAACCTTCCCACCACTCCTCTGGATCTGAGCCGATGGCAAGTACCCCGTCTTTTTGCGAGAAACAGCGCTCAAAAAATGAATGGTCGCCACTTGATATG
>JABGPV010000746.1 GCA_018644785.1 Deltaproteobacteria bacterium
CGGGAAAGATGCCATCCATATAGCCGAAACCTTTGATGGCCAGATCGACCTTGCTCTGTTAGATATAAAACTGCCTGATATGGAAGGTGGAAAGGTGTATCCTTATATCATGAAAGCCCGCCCGGAGCTTAAGGTGATTGTTTTCAGCGGTTATTCTATTGATGGTCCTGCCCGGAGAATCCTGGATGCAGGTGCTCAGGATTATATCCAAAAGCCTTTTTCCCTTGCCGCTCTATCAGAGAAATTGAAGGTGGTTTTGGAAGGGAAATAACCCATAACTCAGCCCAATTTCTTTGAAAGCCCAATGCAGGGTTTCCTATATAAACCATCCGTTTGATATCCTGGGCAAAAAGTGAAGTATTGATCTGCCAGTCTTGCGAAATTCAAACCACTATGCTACGGAAGTATCATGCACGTAATCTTCTCCCAGGACAGGATGAGCCTAAAAGTGACCGAACGCCATATGTTGGGGGCGATGGAATTCGAGGGTGGATTGATAATCTGCACCGGCGGTTGACTGACGTAAGGTTATCTCAATGTTTCAGGACTCCTAAATCTTTGAGATTTCCAAACGATATATAAAGTAGCCAGCTTAACGTGTTCGAAATGTTCCGGAAACGTTACGATGTGGCAACC
>JABGPV010000747.1 GCA_018644785.1 Deltaproteobacteria bacterium
GTACCGTTCTGATTACTGGTGAAAGTGGTACTGGTAAGGAGCTGGTAGCCGAAGCGTTACATTACAAAGGAGGACGTAACCATAAGCCTCTGGTTAAGGTAAATTGCTCTGCTCTGTCTGACAACTTACTTGAAAGCGAACTCTTCGGACACATCAAAGGTTCATTTACCGGGGCCGTAAAGGATAGAATTGGTAGATTCCAGATGGCAGATGGCGGCACAATTCTTCTGGATGAAATCGGAGATATGCCGCCTAAGATACAAGTTAAACTATTGAGGGTTCTACAGGAGAAAACCTTTGAACGTGTGGGAGAGTCAACATCTATTAAGGTTGATGTCAGGGTGGTTGCCTGTACAAATCAAGCCCTTCGTGAAAAAATAGAACAAGGTGAATTCCGTGAAGATCTTTACTATCGTCTTAATGTGGTAGAAATATGTGTGCCTCCATTAAGAGAAAGAAAAGAAGATATTCCATTCCTGATAGACCACTTCGTTAAAAAATTCAATAAAAACATAAACAAGGATATTTTTGGTATATCTACGGACGTCCAGAAGGTGTTTATGGATTATTCCTGGCCTGGTAATGTGAGGGAGATGGAACATGCGCTGGAACATGCATTTATCCTGTGTCACCAG
>JABGPV010000748.1 GCA_018644785.1 Deltaproteobacteria bacterium
GGGAACTCACCATCAACAAATGCCTGACCACGCCCAGTGATCCGTCCGATGCGGTGGAGTACGGCATAAGGCAATTGGATAAGATGGTCCCCGGTTTTGTGAAAAGCCTGGACGAGGTGATACACGGCACCACCCTGGTGATCAACTCCATCATCGAACGAAAAGGCGCCATAACCGGTTTGATCACCACCCGGGGTTTCAAGGATGTGCTGGAACTGGGTCGCGAGATCCGCTATGCCCCTTACGACGTGTTCGCTGAATTTCCAAAACCCCTGATTCCCCGCAGCTTTCGGTTTGAAGTGGATGAACGGGTGCGGAGCGACGGCACGGTGTTAAAGCCCCTGGACCCGGATGAAGCGCGGCAGGTGGTGCGGCGAATGCTTGAAATGGGCGTTGAATCCATCGCGGTCTGTCTTCTGAACTCCTTTGAAAATCCTTCCCACGAAGAGAAGATCAAGGAAATTATTCTGGAGGAAGCAGCCGACTCCGCCAAAGTGGCTACGACGGCCGGGCCGGACGTTTCCGTGTGTATCTCCTATGAGGTGCTGCCCCAGATTCGTGAGTATGAGCGGACCAGCACCACGGTCACCAATGCTTATGTCAAACCGCTTACGGGAAAATATCTGTACAAACTG
>JABGPV010000749.1 GCA_018644785.1 Deltaproteobacteria bacterium
ATTTCCTGTCAAAAAAATGAAGCACGTACTTTTCAATGTCTTCCCTGATCCCAACGGAAAAGATAATTTTGGTGGTTTTGGTCAAACCCCGTATCTGACCCGTTTTTCTCAGGTCTCCAGGGTCATCAATCAGAATTTCCACCCCATTTTTTCCCCAGCTCATGGGAACCCACGAATCATGTAGCAGAAACGATTTTTTTAAATTGCCAATGAGCTCCACAGGGACCTCATTTTTAGGATCAAAAGATCGAAAAGGACATTTATAGTACAGGGAAAGGGACTTTCCGACCTCGCTTTTCGGGATATTGAATTGTTCAATCAATAAGTGTTCAACACTATGTTGGGTCTTTTTAGAAAGTGACAGTGCCGTTCGAAGCTGATCGGGCGTCACCATTTTTTTTAGAAGCAGATAATCATACCTGGAACCTGAATACAATTTCGAAACAAGCCGGTTAATCTTCTGTTTAATTTTTTCGTTTTTCGGGTCCGCTTCCGACGCCGCTCTATACATGTCCAGTGCGAGGTCCTCATGTCCGTGACTTTCATTCTCCAGCCCCAAGACAAAGTTAATCTGGGCAATCCGCAAATCACTTAACCGCAATTGGTGAACAACCTTGTCAATTTTCTGGATGAT
>JABGPV010000075.1 GCA_018644785.1 Deltaproteobacteria bacterium
ACCGATTCAGGCATTTTTTCCGCCACAGCCTTTAAGCGTTTGGATCGCTCCCCTCTGGCCAGTCTTAAATTATCGAGAGCGCCGTTGTAAACCAGATATCCCAGTTCTTCCCCATGAAAAAAATCCCGCCGGACATGTCGGTACCACTGTTCCAGGGCCACCAGGCCGGCCAGATAAAACAGGTTTTTTTCCAGCATCCGGGACAAACCGGCATAACGGTTCAACGCCAATGGCAATTCACCACCACGATGGGCTTTTTCCATAATCAACCGCCGCTCATTCAGCACATCTTTTCGCAAAATGGTTCCTGCTGAAACCACATTTCCAAAGCCCACCCGTAAGGGACCCACGGCCCCCCCCTGGCCACCCAGAAAAATGGGCGGCTCATTGAGCATGACCCCCCGCGGCACATCCCCGAACAATGACGGCGTTGTTTTGTCACCCGCCGCGGAAAAGTTGAAATGGATGTAAGAACTGCCCACCTCACTGTGATCCTTTCGACTGGTACCGCCTGAAAGCAGACAATCACAGAAATTGATTAAACTCCCCAGGGTGGCAAAAGGAAAAAGAATGGTTTGTTTGAGACCCACACAGTGTGCACCGCCGGACTGTTCCTCCAAAATTGTGCCTTCCCGCACATGTGCACCCAGCCCCATGTTTGCTTTTTCGAGGAAAACCGATTTTTTGAAATATCCCCCCTTTAATTCAACACGGGGGCCAACCTGGCAGTCTTCAAGGGTCACAGGTCCTTCAAAGCCAATTTCAGACCCCCGTGAAATAACCGTTCTCGACCCGTAAATGCGACAACCGGGATAAAGGGTCACCCCATCACCGGAGATCTGGTCCACCTGAACATCATTGTCCAGATAGAGGGTCATGGGATTGGGAATCTTGGCCCCTTTGTTAAGAAGCGCGATGATTTTATGCCGGTTTTGAGGTTCTAATTCCAAAGGTTTACTCCTGGATCCAAGGTCATGACCCTGCCATATGGACACTGACCTGCTGAAAGGGAATGACCCAGCTGTGCTGGTTGCAGACATCAACACAAATTCTCTGTATGGCCCTTTCCAGCACCCAGTATTTTGATCCGGCTTTCCCGTTAAACTCGGTCAGGATGGCCATATCCAGCGAAGACGCGCCGGCCGCCTTGAATTCCACGCGGATATGTTCCACAAAGTCGCCATGGCCGGCTTTTTCGAGCGCCTCCGTGACGGCTTTTTGAATAATTTTCGGAATCTCATGGGTGGCAATGCGTTGGTGCTGGTAATCCAGGCCGAATACACTCGTGAGTCGGTAACCGTCGGACAGGTTTGTGGGCGACTGGGCCAGATATTCCGACGTAGCATAGTATTTCAAAGCGCCGCCTTTCAATTTGAGGGTCACCATTTCAGGGGTTTGAGCCGCCACACTGCCGTAGGTTCCATCCGCGAGACGGACCCATTCACCGGTTCTGGAAGGGAACCAGGGCTCGTTTTCGGTTATGGGCCGGGACCTGAGTTCCATCAGATCATTAATGTGCAATCTGACAAAACCGTTTTCAAGGGCTTTGTTTTCAAGTTTTGAATTCATGTTGATGGAGACCACCTCGTAAGGGATCCCTTTGTAAACCACCACCTCCCCTTCCCGAACGGCACCGAAATTGAGCATGAGGGCCGCCTGGTTCCAGAACCGGGGAAGGGCCTGTTTCGAGGCCCAGGCGATCCCCATCACAAAGATAATGGCTAGGGAAAGGAGCAGCCAGTCCCCCAGGAAATAGAGGGTTCCCAACAACACAAAAGCGGAGATAAATACCGTGCAGACCCTGTAAAACAGGTCAAAAACCCGAACACCAAAAGACCTGCCCTTTTTATGAAATGGGCTCAGGTGAAAAATCAGTTTATGCAGGTAGTACAAACAGCTCCAGATGACGGCAAACGCCAGAAGCGCTAAAACCAGGTTTCTTCCCCTGCTTTGAAAAAAGAATTCCAGCAATTCCTGAAATGAGCGAGTAATGGATTTTTTCTCACCCACAACCTTTTCCAACGCCTTTTCTGAAACCACCATACGCGCTCTGACTTCGTTTTCCCGGTTCTCCCAGGAACGCGTCAGCTTCCCCAGTTTTTCAATGAGCTGTGGATTGTCGGCCTCTGAAACCAGTGAAATCAACCGTTTCTGAGCCGTCCGGGCCATCCGAAGCTGAGTATGGTATCGCGCAATTTCGTTTTTCAGGGCTTCAATTTTCCGCGGACGTGAGGTCATTTTCTTGATTTGGCTCATGATCGGCGCCAGGAATTGGGTGAGTTCCCGGTTCCAATCCACGCCCGCTTCTTTTTCCTTCCGGAGGGCATCCAGCCCCATCCCCGCGCTCAACTGTTCAAAGCTGCCCTCCATGACCTGTAATTTTATCTGAAATTCATCCAGTCGGGCTTTCAGCTCTTTTTCTCTGCCGATCCCATTCGGGCCCTTCATAACTTCCCGGGTGGCGGAAATCATCCTTGACAGGTTGTTCATGGATTGAACAAGCGCTTCGAGGTTCTCGATTGTGGCATGCTCATCCGTTTGGGCAGCAGAAGCCAATGAGAAAGTCCATGGCGCCACCAGAACAAAAAAGATAAGAAAAAACAACTGGATTTTTTTCATGGAGTATCACCCGTTTTCTGATGCTCTCTCGTTCCTACGCTCCCGCGTTGGAATTACCACCCTCGTTCCCATGCTCCCGCGTGGGAACGCAATTCTACTTCCCAATGGTCACACTATCCTGCGCCACCAGATCCCTGGCCCCGGCCTTCAACAGTGCGGGATTCAGGAAGAGCTCCGCTTCTTTGGACCCCCTGGCATCCACAAACGTATCATCGAGTGTCATGTGGGTTTTTTTCAAGACCTTGAAACTGCTGTCCATCAGGATAAAATGATAATTCAGAACACCGTAAACACAGGCGCCCAGAATGATCAGGAAAAAGAGTTTTTTCATGTGCGTCTCCCTCCAATAATACTAATTCAGGACAGGCATCTGGAAAAGCAGTTCTACATTCCGATCCTGTGCTGTTCCCGACCCGTCAAAGGGTTCCCGGGCCGCCGACCGGTATGAGGCACGCGCATTTTTCCCCAGTTGTCCACCGGCCTGCTGGTTGAAGACAAAGGTTCGAATGGCGCCCGTACCATTCCCCCGATCATAAATCTCCAGGATACGTCCCTGCTGCGGATAATCGATGAGTGATGAAGTCTGTATCTGCCAGAACCCAGCCCCCGGCTTGCGTGGATTTTTAAAGGCCTGAATATGATGCTTGTGGTTGTGGCCGCATACCAGGGCGATCACCTGAGGATACGCCAGCATAAGATTCTTGAGTTCCTCGCCCCCTTCCTCAATGCGCCCGATGGGGTGATGGCTTACCACGACGGCAAGAAAACCGGGGTGCCCTTCAAGCTCCTTTTTGAGCCAGCGGAGCTGATCCTTTTCCACATGCCCCAGGGCTTTCCCCGCAGCCCGGCTGGTTTCCAGAACGTAAAACCGTATCCCCGGCTGAACAAGCCGCCCATTCCCCCCTGAAATGGGCGGAACCGCTGTGAAAGCGTAATAACCGCGAACCCCGGGAGGGTCGCCGCCGGATGCGGGGCTGAAATCAAAACCTTTTGCCTGAGAACCGAATGCCGTGCGGGATCGGTCATGGGCTTTTGTGGGATAATGTTTTTGAATGAATTCCTGCTTGTTTAAAAAATCGAGATCCGTAAAATTTTCCAGCAGGGCCGGAGGAATATTGCCCATCCCCAAACAGTCGTGATTGCCGACCACTTGAAACCATGGACAATCCAGTTGGTTCATTTCGGAGAGAAAACCCACCAGCTCCGGAATCGTACCGATATCTACCGCATCTCCCGTATTCACCACAAAATCAAGGGGTGGTTCGGCGGCGTTCAGGGTTTTGACCATGGCGCGAAGGTTGTCCACATCAAAACGCTCCTGAATTTCGGGGCGATCGAGACCCCCGAACCCGATCTGCTCCCCGAAACCGTCCAGCAGGGTTTCCAATTCGGGATGACCCGTGAACGTGAACTGCTCCAGCGTAATATGAACATCCGACAGATGCCCGAATTGCAGCAGCCGTTTCGGGGAACCCGTGGCGGAATCCAACCGGGGACGAGCACCCAGATTGTTTTTCATGGGGCAATTTGAAGGGGACGGGGGCGGCGAGGCAGACCCCTGGGCCGGCGCCTGTAGAAGACTTCCCGCCGAAAAGCCTTTGCCGCCGCAGCCCAGGTTCCCCAGATTGAAGGAACCCAGGGCAGCCAAACCCAACCAAGCCAGGAACTGACGTCTTTTCAAGTCCATTAGATTCACCCATAAGCCCAAAACAGATGGAAAAGATCTATCAAAAATGGTGAAAAAGGTCAATGGTCGCGGGAAACATTGGCAGCGCCCAAAAAATCCCAGGCCTTCACGTGAGCAATGCCGTCTCTGTTTCCAAAACTCACATCGTCCATTGAAACAACCACTTTCTCAAAATTATCATCAATCAGCGCAAGGTTCCCGAACTCCCGCTCCACCACCCTGTCATCAGGCAGGAGGTAGGCCACCTGAACGTACTTTTTGATGTTGTTTTTTTCCGCAATAAAGTCGATTTCACGCCCTTTGATTCTCCCGGTATAAACGGAATACCCCTCTCTTTTCAGATGCATGAAAACCGCATTTTCCAGATATTTCCCAACACCGAAGTCAAAGGAACTGGATAGAAAATATTTGAATCCAAGGTCGTTCAGGTAGTATTTTCGCTCACCGCTCAGGATCTTTTTCCCCTTGATGTCATATCTTGCAGATTCGTGAATAAAGCAGGCATCCTGCAGAAACTTCAAATAGGACCCGACGGTTTCCCCGTTGCTGCGGTATCCGGCATGTGTTAAAGCGCCCACAACGGAGTTGATAGAGAAGAAACTGCCCACCGAATCAATCAGGAAATGAATCAACCTTTCGAGCAGCACCACATCCCGCACCTTGTGACGAAACACAATATCTCTTAAAACGATGGAGTCCATCAGGCTTTTGTAATAGTTTGCCTTCATTTCCCGGCCTGAAAGCCGGTAGCTCTCCGGAATGCCGCCGGATTCAAGATATGAAATGAAGGACGCCCTGCTTAATTGTGTCTTGTTGATTCCCAGGAATTCCGGGTAACTGAAAGGGAAAACCGCCAGGGTCAAATACCTGCCGCTCAGGTAGGTGGCCATTTCACCGGAAAGCAGTTTGGCATTTGAACCGGTGATGAAAAGTTCATGGTGGGCAGTATAATCCTGTGAAAGGGAATTGACCGCTTTTTCCCAAGCGTCGATTTCCTGAACCTCATCGAGGAAAATATAAACCGTCCCTTTCGGTTTGAGCTGTTTTCGGTATTCCTCTATGGTCTCTTTAAGGGTTACATCATTATTAATGGGATCAAGGGCGTGCATTTCCTTGTTGATATACAGGATGTTCTCAGCCGGCACCTTTTTTTCGATAATCAGATGGGCAATGAACATTCGGATCAGATAACTCTTGCCGACCCGCCGTTGTCCCAGAATGACTTTAACGAGCGAATTGTTCAAATATCCGGAGAGTGCCTTCACATACGGCTCCCGTCGAAAACCGATGTTGACCGGCGGCCCTTCCCAGAAATTGTATTTCCTCAGGATTTCAATCATGTTTGAACCCGGACAGATATTTTTTTGATTTTACAGATATAATTGAATTTTCTGAAAATATCAAGAAGAAAATAAATCGTACTTGGAATTCCCCCCATTCCCATCGTTTCCACGCGCCTGCGTGGGAACGAGGGGGACGAGAGGGGATCGCCGCTACAGCACGCCGGCAGGGCTGCGCGGCTTCGCTACGCTTGCAGCCCTTTGCCTTGCGCGGGGATTGGGGTCAGCCCTTGACAATGGACAAACAAGATAATAGAGCCTTCTTGAGAGGGTGTAAAGAATCTATGGCGCGGCCTTTGCGGATTGAATCTAAAGGGGCTTTTTACCATAGCGCAGCTATTTTTTTGCAGCAACAATCTCCACCCGGCGGTTAAGCTGCTTGTTTTCCTTTGAGGTATTCGGTTTCAGGGGTATGCTTTCCCCATAACCCACAACCTTCAGTCGATCCGGCGAAACACCGTGCTGAGCAACTAAATACTGTTTGACAGCGCCTGCCCGATTCAGGCTCAGCCGAACATTATATTTTTCCTTTCCATCGGAATCCGTATGCCCGTTGATGGTGATGATCCTCTCGCGCAGGCGAGGATCGGACAGAGCCTTTCCCAATTCATTCAGAATCTTATAAGATCCCTTTCGAATGGTGTAACTGTTAACATCGAACTGAATCTTGAGGTTGACAAACCCGCCGGTCCTTTTTTCCGGGGCTTTGACCGTCTCCCATACTTCAACCCCTTTCTCCTTTTTCAGCACCTTGATGGAACGGGTTTTGATGGGCCGGGTTTTCTCTGTGGGCACTTCCCCCGCTTTCAGGGATTGCCATTCACCTTCCCCAGCCTTGGATTCGGAAGGGTTTCCCTTATCCGGCGAAAGAAGGCTTTCCGTGATACCGCCGGAAGTTGATTTAAAACCGTCATCTTTAATGGCCTGGGTTTTCTCCTTCGGTTCCCCGGGTGTGTTCAAAGGTTGCCAGCCGTCATCAGCCGCCATACAAATGGTCGTGAAAATAAAAAGAACCGCCGTCATCAATAGAATTCGTTTCATTAATGATACCTCCTTAAGGTTTTTCGATCCCCACCCTAGAAATGTTCTTCAAACAGACTTCCGAATTTCTTCCTCAGCCAATAGAAGGTTTTTGAAGGCATGTGAAACTCATCGGCTTCCGTGCTGGAAATGTGTTTGCTGAAAACCAGGTCATTGCCATAAAAAATATGGGCCAACCGTTCGGATAAGGGTCTGCTCTCTTAGATTATGGCTGTTTCACTATTGAGTTTTTCGCTCCGGGGGCCCAGGTTATGAGATCCAACCAATGACACCACACGGTCAAAAACGGCGATACGGTTTTTTTCGAAAGATCGAACTTCAAACAGTCCCTTTCGGCCAATGGTTGACAAAGGACTTCCTTCAAATTCCTTTGCCGGTCCAAATACAGACCAATTCACTAACGCCTCGTTCGGTCCATTATTTTTTTTTGTTTTTGATGGTGACAATCTTAGAATCCCCATAGCGGGTCACACCAGGCAACGGGGCTTTTTTTTTAAAACAAGCGGACAAACCGGCAGCAAAAATGATGGTAAACACTACTGAAAATACTCGCTTCATGCACTTTCTCCCAAAGCGACACCCCCCCATTTCAAAAAAAGATCATACGGAAGTGGCGATTGTACGTCAAGATAAACGAGAAATTGGGGTCAGCCTTGACAAGGGGCCCCGGTCCACTGCTCGTCCGTAAACAATGAGCGCAGGATTTTTTCTTGATATTTCTCTGGGGGTAACATAAAATCACTATCAAAATCCGCAATTAGACCGCGCTGTTCACAAGGCAATAGCGTGAAACATAATCCAAAATTTGAATAAAAAATCATGACATATTTTTTCAACCCGAATTTAATTTAAATTTAAGGAGAGAAAAATGGAAAAAAGAGGCAAAACCAAGCTTTTCTTAGGGGTTGCATGGCTGGTTTTTCTGTCGATGGCCACCATGAGCTGGGCCATTGAAACCACCAGCATCGGAGAAGGGAGAACCCGTCAGGAGGCCATCAACAACGGTATTCGGGTGGCTGTGGAGCAGGCTTTGGGAACCATGGTCAAATCCGACACCCAGGTAACCAATGGAAAACTGATTTGGGATCGCATTGCTTCAGCCAGCGCCGGATACGTCAAGAACTACAATGTTCTGGCGGAAGGAAAAGACCCTATTACAGACGTCTATAAAGTGAAACTGGCCGTCACCGTAGACGACTACAAATTGAAAGGCGCCGTGGATGATTTTCTAAACGACCCCAGGCAACAGCAGATCTTTCAGCAAACCAAATTTGATGAACGAAAAGTGGTTGTGGTCTATCAACCCCAGTCCGGTTTTGATCTGCCTTTCAACTCCAAAGGGGTTCAGACCATCATGGGGCTGGTTCAGGACAAACTGGCGGCGCACGGCTTCAGGGTATTTCTGCCGGATCAGATCAGACGGATCAAAGGCAAAAGCGCTGAGATGGTGGTGGACGAGGAGACCGCCATTGAAATCGGCCGACAGGAAACCGGCGACTGCGTGGTGATCGTCAGCCTGGACGGCGCCAGGAGACCCACCAACGATGGCTTTTTCCTTCTGATGTGCACATTGAATCTGAGAGCCTTTGATACGACAACAGGAGCGCTGTTCGCCAATGTGCAGGACAGGGACAAAACCATCAGTCGTGGGGGCGATTACGCCATACAGGACGGCATATCGCGGGTGGCCATTAAAATAGGGCCACGGGCCGTAGGGAATCTGGTCAAAAAAATCGTTAAACGATTCAGCGGCCCAAAATATATCACCCTTATTTTTAGAAATATCTCCATGAAAAACCAGAACAAGATGGAGGACATTCTGGAAGAGCTCGGCTGGAGAATCCGTGTTGCCCGACAAACGGGAAAATATATCGAGTTTGAGATAATCGGTGAAGCGGACCCCACATCGGTCAGGAAAATCGTGCGCAGAGAGATCCAGAAAGCCGGCCTTCCGCTTAAATCCGGCGAAAAAGTAGGTTACAGGATCACATTTAACGGGGAAGCAACAGGGGGATACTAAGATGAAGCGTTACCTGCTTCTGTTAACGTTACTCGTTTCATCTCTGCTGTTGTTGTCCTGCGCATCCACAGGGCCTTCCCAGACGGGGGCCCTGGTCAAGGTGTATCGGCCCAATGTGGAGACCGCATCTTTGGCCTGCTCCACGCCTCAAAGTAAAGGCATATCCTTCATGTATGTGGGTCCGGAAACCATTTCGGGACAAACCGGCACAAAGGAAAAGAAGCTGATTACCCAATTCGCCCGCTCCGTGCTGAGTGAGACCCGGGTGATCAACCCCATCGGAATACCCCCCATGGAAGGGGAATACCCGAATCTTTCCATCGATGTCCTCGAATTGTCCGTATCGGACCAGAAAAAACAGAACCGCATCACCCGAAAAGGCGTTTTTGAAGCCAACATCAATATCCGGCAGATGGGTCTCATCGATTGCGCCACCACGGAACCTATTCTAATTGAGAAACAATATGAAGCCCCATCCTACAAACCGGAAACCCTGCTCTCCCCGCGAAAATTAAAGGGGAAGATGATCAAGGAGGCGATCAGACAGGCAATCAGACAATTTGTGCCGGTAAAGCGCACCGTATTACGTCCCGTGAAGACCGGGGGTGATGAACTGGTGGGAAAATCGGGACAAATGATTGACGGCGGCAACTGCCGCGGGGCTTATGAGGCCATTAAGCCCGTTGTGAAAAGCCCTGACTGCAAAGATGCCGATCTGCTTTACAACGCCGGTGTTGCCGTTGAATGCATGGCCTGGAAAAGGGCCATCAAGCAGGAAACCCAGGCCCGTTATCTCCAGGAGGCGGAGAAGTACTACCGAAGGGCTGCGGCTCTTGCGCCGGGGGATGGTGATATGCAGAGGGCCAGCCGGGAGGTTTCATATGAGGTGGAAGCATTCTTTGTTTCCGGCAGCGCCCAGAATGACACACGCCGGGAAAGGGACCGCTATAAAGCGCCGACCGGTTACTGAGCCGGTCTATTAGAGAGGTGAATGGTAATGAAAAAGATGATTTGGCTGTTCATGGCGCTGTTTGTTCTGTCAGGGTGCATGAAGGTCATCGAAAGTGCTACCGGCATTGAAATCACCAAAAACACCAATCCGGTTATGGAACTTGAGATGGACCTGGTGTTTCTGGACGAACTGGCCGCACTGACCAAGCTGAATCAGATTATCCTTGAGCGGGTCCCCATCTCACTAGATGACCCCTGGCCTTCTGTCTTAAACGACTATTCCGCAACACCCCGTGAAGGGGAAGAAGCACGGTATGAGGCATACAAAGATTGTTTGACGAGGCTTTTGAAGCAGGATTTTATTTTTTACAGCATCTACAACCCATCCATGTACTTTAGTGTGTTAAGCGGCAGCAGTACCGGCGTTCAGGCGTTGCTGGCCCAGGGCCTGATTGCCGCTCGCAACAAACTGATTATGGACGGTGCTGAGGAAATGGGCCGAAAGTATGAACATGGCAAATGGGTTATCAGTTATTACCCCTTCGGCTGTAAATGCCTTTTCTACAGCCAGAGATTCGAGAGCCTTGCCCCGAGCTCCGGTGAATGCCGGCAGTTCATGGAGCGAAATGACTGTCCGTTCTTCAGTCGGCCAACGGAAGAGATGCTCTATGAATACCTGGTTCAAAAAGGTGGCCTGGACGCATGGGAGGACCTGAAAATCTCTCCGGACTGCCTCCGTATTGTGAAAGGCGAAAAACTGGGCTCCTTTAAAACGGTTTTTTATACCCTTTTTCCCGACCACGTCCGCGATGAGGCGGCGAGGGTGGATGCGGATCTGGAGGCAACGGAAACGGAACTCAAAAGTATCCAGACAAGACTTGAGGGAAAAAACCTCTCTTCCGCTGATGAGAGCCGGCTTGAAAAAGAAGAAGAGGCACTGGAAACCGCCGTGGATGAACTCATTGCCGTTCAAAAGAAGTTGTATGAAACCGCTATCTCCACCCTGGAACCAACGCCTGAAAAGATCATCATAGCCAAGAAACTGCTGGAGATTACCCGGTTCATCAGCGAAGGCTTCAATGAAATTTCAACGGCCATGTTTGCCTTGACCGTCAAAATGACCGACGACATGATCGTTTTTGCACAAATGGGATCCGTGCAGATTAACAGCGACAGCGTCTCCCTGGCCAACCAGGGGGTCGCATCACAACCCATGCCACCGGAACGGGCCAGACTCATGAACAAACGGCTGGCAAATCTGCCCGTCAACTACGCCTCGATTCTGGGCTATGCCATGAGCCAGAAGTCTCTGGTGAGCGAATACAGCGACTATCTCGAAGCGGTGGCCGCAATGGAGGAAAAACTGAAAAATCAATAAGCGTGATCTTTTGACAATTTTTTAAATCAGGGAGGTAGAGCAATGCGTAAATATTTTTTACTGGTGTTTTTTTTGAGTTTTGTCTGGCTGGTGAGCGGTTGCGCCACCAAAAAACTGGCCCCCATCTCGGATGAAGACAACCCGGCACACCATTACCTCATGGGGATGGAATTAATTGACAAGGGGGATGTGAATGAGGCGGATGCCCGCTTTCAACGGGCCCTGAAACTGGAGCCGGATTACCCCCCCGCCCTGGCGGGTCGAGCGCTTGCGGCCGCCTACCGTACCCAGGCCGAAAGCGACGGGGAACACAAGTCGGTGGAGCTGAAACGGGCGTTGGATATGCTGGATGATGCCAAGGATGAAGCTGAAGGAGATTCTCAGGAATTTATTGCTGAAGTCACCGGCATTCGCGTTTACACCCGAGCAAGACCCAAAAAATGGATCGGTGAGGCCGAAGACTGCTACGAAGACAGCATGGACTTAGATGAAGTGAATGTGGCGGAACTGCCCTACTACCGAAGCAAAGAGGCGGCCCCCTACTTTATGGGAAAAGCCTATTTTGCAGACTATCAGTTCCGAAAATCGGAGGATATGCTCTCAAAAGTCATGTCCGCTCCGCCGGGGCGCTGGCACGAGCCCGCTGAAATACTGTTCAGGAGGGTACACAAAATCGTGCGGGCATCCTCCGGTTATACCCTTACCAATGTGGCCAAGCGCATCGCCGTAAAAGACCGGGTTTCAAGAGCGGATGTGGCAGCCCTGCTGGTGGATGAGATTCATCTGGACCGTTTTCTGGCCGGCCGGATTTCAGCGCCCCAGAAAAAGGATCCTGCGGCTTTCGTTCCAGCTGATATACGGGATAATCTTTTCAAACCGGAGATTCTCATCGTCGTTAAATGGGGACTGCGAGGACTTGAGCCCATGTATGACAGCACCTCCCGAGCGTACCTCTTCTACCCCAATAAACCCATCACCCGAAAACAACTGGCCTTTGTTCTGGAAGACATACTGATCAAAATCACCGGGGATGAATCACTGGCCAGCAAATTTTATGGTCAGTCAAACTCACCCTACCCTGACGTTTCACCCACATCGTCTTATTACAACGCCGTCACCAATTCGGTCACCCGGGGCCTCATGGCGCCCGATCTCTCAGGGGCTTTCAGGCCCGATGAAAACACGGACGGCGCGGAATTGCTTCAGTCGGTCCTGCGGTTAAGAAATGTCATGAACATACACTAAGGCGGCAAGCCGCAGTTTTAAGTTTTAAGTTTAAAGTTTTAAGTTTTAAGTTTAAAGTTTTTCAGTCAGTAAACTTCTTGTTTTTTGTGACAGAAAACCAGTTGATAAGGTATAAGAAAGGAGATTTATCATGAAAAAGTTATTGGGAACCCTATTGGCACTTTTGGCAATGTTCGCTTTCATACCGGGTGTGTGGGCTGAATGGAAGAGCATAACCGATCCCGTGCAGATTTTTGAAGAAGGCTACATCCAGGTCGTCGGCGTATCCGAGGAAGGGCAGAGTCGTTACAAAGCCATGAGGGCCGCCACGGTGGTCGCTCAGCGGGATCTGCTGGAAATCATGGAAGGGCTTCGCCTCTCAGGCCAAACCACGGTAAAAGATGGCATGTTGCAGTCCGACGATATCCGTACCAGCATCACCGGCTTTCTGCGCGGCGCCATCAAATGCGGCGAAAAATACCACAATGACAGACGGTATGCCGAAGTCTGCATGAAGCTTCACATTCGCGGAAAAGGCGGGTTATATGATGTGATTCTGCCGTTGATCAAAGAAAATAAGATTCAGCGGGTGGCACCTGCACTGCCTACGGATTACTACAAACCCAAATTGATTCCCAAAGTAATAGGCACTGAGATTGTGGAGGAAACGGTTCAGAAAAGGGTCCCGGAAATCGGGGGCAAACCAGCCACCGTAACGGAAACCGTAGCGGTGGTGAAGCAAGTCCCCGCCGTTGTTTTTGACGGCCTGATCGTGGATGTGAGGGATTTCAAATTCAGGCCGGCCCTGGTCAACACGGTGGTGACCGCTGGCGACAAGGTCGTTTTTGATCCATCTAAAATCTTGAGCGCCATTCTGGTGGAACGGGGCTGCGGTGGATTCACCACCGATCCCGGCAAAGCCAAGGCCCTGCTTGAAAGCTGGGGCAGCAAGAAACCGATGATCATAAAAGGGGTTGGGGTGGTCAAAATGACCAACGCCAAAGTATCCCCTGACGATGCCGCCGCCATTTACCTCAGTGATCAGAAAAGCAACCTGCTGGCCAACGCCAAGGTGGTTTTTCTTCTGAAATAATTTTTGGATGGCCGAAACAATCGAAACGGTCTGCCCGCCGGAACACCGACGGGCGGGCAGATTCGTTTTTTCCTTCGTGAGGTTAACACAATGAAAAAAAAGGTTTTCATCGTTTCGTCCATCTGTTTATTGTTTTTCGCCGCCCTGGTTATTAGCGCGGGCATCTACATCAACGCAAATATTGAAGAGATCACACGCCAACACCTGGGTGCCGGCATTCAGTTTGAGGATGTGGAATTCAGCTTTTCCCCCTTGCCTGCCATTGCTTTTTCTCAGATGAAAATTCAAAAAGGCAAAAATAAAATCACCATTCCCTCGCTGGTTCTGTATCCGGACCTCATGGCCCTCCTCAAAGGGGATGTGGTCGTGAGAAAGGCTGTGGTAGAAAAACCACTGATCTTTTCTGAAAAAACAGCTGAACCCGCCACCGAAAAAAGGAAACTTCACTCACAAGCGCCTGCATCACCGTCCCTACCCCTCACAACAGCCGCCACTTACGTGGGTATGATCAATGAAATCATGATCCGCGGTGGAAAACTGGTCATGAATTCCGAAACCGCAAATATGCCCCCGCTTACCTTTGCTGTTGCGGTTGATAATATTGAAAAAAAGGACCAGACCATATCGGTAGAAGTCAAGGATTTCACCATAGACGAAATAGGACTCAATTTTGCGGGTGACGTGGCCATCACCTCCTTTTCCCCACTGGGACTCAAAATAAACGCGTCTAAGGCGGCAATCAATCCCGCAGCGCTCAAAGATTTCCTTGTTAAATTCGATTTTTTAGACGCATCCGTGGGCAACCAGATTCCCAGAATAGAACAGGTCGCCGCCAGCGGGCTTCAGCTCACCATCGATCCGGACTCCGGAGAAATGGATCTTGTTTCCGAGTCCCTCAGTTTTGGTCAAAACCAGCTTCAGAATGTTTCGGTTAATCTTTCCAAAGAAAAAGGCTATTTATTAAAATGCGCCAAGGTCCTGATGGACGTGGGTACCGTCCAGGGATGGTTGAATGAGAACCCCAAGGGCAAAGAAGCGCTGGAACAGCTGTTTGTCAAAGCCAAACTCAAAGATTTGCGTGCCTCGGGCAAGATTGAGCTGTCTGCCATCAATCTGAAGGGCGGCGGAGAAAACGAGTCGAAAATCAGTGGCGCCATGGATCTTAAAACCGAAGGGCTCAAGATCCACCTGGTTGCGGAAAACGGTAAAGAACAGAACTTCACCATCAGCCAGTTGGAGACACGGGTCACACTTGAAGAAGGCAAACCCTCACTTCAGGTCAGCAATCTTCAGTTGGCCTCCTCTCGTGGGGGAACCGGACTACTGAGAGGCACCCTGGAAATTCCGGTAAAACTGAAAAAGGCCCGGTTCGAAGCAACACTTGATTCATTCCAGGTTTTTGATACGGCGATAAACTTGAGGGCCGTTAAAAGTTCCGGGGGAAAACTGACCTTTGATGTGGACTTAAGCGGCCCTTCCCTAACCGTTTTGGCCAAAGGCCAGTTGCAGACGCCCGGAAGGGAAAAGGCGGATTTCTGGATCCGCATGACGGAGTGCCGCATATCCAGAGGGTCAGCGGGAAAAAAAGAAGCGGTTCAGGCACAACATAAATCAAACGGCAGGAAAGCCGAAGTCCCTGCCAGCAAGGACACATCAAATCAGGATTTTGATTTCAGCGCCCTAAAAGACCGAACGCTGTCCGGGGACGCTTTCGTAAAAATATTCCAATATAACAACATGCCGCAAGTAAATGACGTGCATCTGACACTCAGCTGTGCGAACAACCGGGCCGTTTTGCGGGGTTCCATGGGGATTTGCCAGGTGGACCTTTTCGTGAACGCCGTGCTTACAGCGCCCAACCAGGTTGTCGCTCAAGTTGAAGGCAAAGGCGCCAATATGAACCTGACCTCTTTTATGGCCTGCTTTTCTCGTGAACTCCCCATGTTTCTTTCCGGAAAAATTTCTGTCATGACCTCCCTTTTTGTTCAGGGCCAAAATACCAAAACCCTTTTGGATTCGGCGCAAGGCGACCTGATGGTAACCCTTCGGAAATGTACGGTCCGGAAGGTTTCAAGACTGGATGATCGGCTCGATTTCCTGGTAGACATGTTAAATGCTGCCGGAATCACATCTTTAAAAGATGACGCCATCGATTTCCGGAAAGGGCTGGCAAAGGCTGAAATCAGAAAAGGCAGGGTTATTATGGACAAGTTCTCTCTCTCCGGACCTCTTTTGGACGTTGGGGGAAGGGTGAATTTCTGCTGAAAAAGAAACAGTTGAAACTGACAGGCCAGGTTCAGACAGCTCTGGGGTTCACCAATGATTTAAAGATCGATCGCGTTTTTCAAAAAAGGAAAACCTGAGAATGAAGCACATGCAATTAAGAGATTCCACCCCCTTCGTCTTTCTCCACCTTATTTTGGCCTTTATTTTCCTTTCCGCTTGCGGCACATCCCAGAAACCCAAGGAAATATCGTATGTTCCGGAAAAAGACATCCCGCGGACCATCGCCGTTATGCCAGCCAGGCTACTGCCGGATAAAAAGGACGACACCGGTTTTCAAATTAAACCCGGAAGCGAAGATGAAGCCTTTGTTGACAAATTGGTCAGGGGGGTTATCAACAACCAGTTGACCGGTAAAGGTTATAACACCATCCCGCTGGCTCGGGTCGATCGGAAACTGGCCGCCTCCCCTGAAAGCAAAGACTGGCAAAATACACCGCCTAAAGCCCTGTGCCGACTTCTGGGGACAAATGGACTTGTTTTTCCTGAAATAATTTCAGCCATCATGCTCAAAACCGTGGCTTATGACGAATATTCCATAGAAGTTCGCATTACGCTTTTCAACAACAAGGGTGAAAATTTAGGGTCTTGGACCGAATCCGCATCCAAAAGAAAAATTGCCATCCCCACCAGCGCCATCGGCGCACTGGCCACCATTGCGGTGGCTGTCATGGATGAACCGGCAAGAAAACACATGCGGCTCGTCATATATGACTGGGGCTGGAAAATTTCCCAATTCATGCCTGACAGCCCCCATGGTGATGAACTCCCGGAAATTCTCTTTGTTAATACCAATGTGGACAAGGGTGTTTTCGGCGCCGGGGAGCAAATCGAAGTGGAGTTGAATGCGGAAAAGGGCCTGACCTGTTTTTTCGACCTGGGAAACTTCAAACAAAGCATTCCCATGCACCATTCTGCCGGGGGCGCCTATAAAGGCGTTTACGTGGTTCGTGAAGGGGATCGAGCGGCCTCCCTATCCCTCACCCTTCACCTCGTGAAATCCAACGGCATAGAAAGGACATGGGCAGAGACGGGAACCGTAACCATCGATGCCGTTGCGCCACCCCCGCCTGCCGACCTGGTCACCCGCTCCGGAAAACAGGGCATTTCCCTTTCATGGTCTTCGCCCGATAGCGAAGATCTGAGTGAATTTCTGGTGGAGCGGAGCGAAAAGGCGGTAGGTAATTTCGATGCGGTTGGAAAAACGAAAAACTTGAAATACTTAGACAGCCAGGTCACCCAGGGAAAGCCCTACTACTACCGCATAAGATCCGTGGACCGGCTGGGGAATCGTTCCCCCTCTACCCCGGTTCAAAACCTCATCATGCCCTATTTTGATACAGTGAAACTGCCGCCTCAATTCAAAGGCCCGCTGGTTCCCGGAACTTATTTGGTGGAGGGTGTCTGCATCCTCCCGGAAGGGGAAGTTTCCACTGTGGGACCCGGCACACGTTTCAATTTTTCACCTGGCGCAAAACTGGTGGCCAACGGCGCGCTCGCCATCAGGGGCGAAGCAAAAAACCGCGTATTTTTTGAGGGAGAGGGTTGGAAAGGGATTGAAATACCGGCAGGCGGTCGCGCGGAGATTTCAAATGCTGCTCTCTCGGGATGTACCGAATGCCTCAAAGCTGAAGGGGGACTGCTGGAAGCTACGGCCGTTTCGTTAAAAGGATCGAAAGGAATCGGCATTTCGGCGGAG
Organism: Deltaproteobacteria bacterium; assembly: GCA_018644785.1. The sequence continues at coordinate 17,336 of JABGPV010000075.1, forward strand.
GATGGCAGCCCCTTTGAATTAAGTGCATTGAACGTTTCCGGTTTTGATGTAGGCATTGTTATCAAGGGGGGAAAAGGGCGCTTGGAAAAAAGCAACATCACCCAAAACCACGTGGGTCTGAGCTTTCTTGGGGGGAGCACCGAAATTGTCAATAACAATATTTTTGAGAATTCGAACCTGGAAATCAACGCCGGCCCGAAACTGGTCCTGGATCGAAACTATCTGGGCGCCGACAACATCAAAGAGTTGAAGTTGAAAGGGGATATCCTGGTTGCCAGCCTTTTAAACGCTCCCTATCCCAAAGGGGCGAACGTGGTTCTGGTGGACAAAAATGATGTTACCCCGAAAATGATGGAAGCACGCTTTGAAAAACATAAAAGCACGGGCATCGAGGCGTTCAAAATCAGGAAATTCGGTGATGCGTACCAATCTCTTCAAAAAGCGCTGTCTTTGAAGGAAGATCGGGAAGTCTACCTGTATCTGGCCTACACCCAGATGATTCTGGAAGATGCGGTCGCCTCGGAAAAAACCCTTGAAACCGGCATTAAAGCCTTTCCCTATGAAGTACGCCTCTATCAGGTATACGCGCGACAGCTGGCGGCCAAGGGCGAAAAAGAAAAGGCCTTGAAGCTGGTCAACCAAGCCCTTCGAATGAACCCGGATGATACCGCCTTAAAATTGATCAAGCGGGATCTGGCAGGAACCCCACCGCCTGAAAAGCCCAAGCCCCAAACGACGCTACCCCCTCAAAAAGCAACTCCAGAAAAAAGAACCCAAGATGCTGAATCCTTGAAATCCCAGGGCATTGGTGCATTCAAGGCCGCAAAATACACCGAAGCGGAAAAAAACCTCTCCCGTTCCCTTGGCGTGAAACCGGACCGTGAAGCATACCTCTATCTGATTTATGCCCAAACGCGACTGGGCAAAGAAGAAGCGCTTACGGCCACCCTTCTGAAGAGCATCCTTGATTTTCCAGAGGAAGTCCGGTTTTACCGCTTGTATGCTAGGCACCTGGCTGATAAAGGACAAACCGGGGAAGCCCTTGCTCAGGTCCGGGCAGGGCTTATCAAACACCCGGATGACCTTCAACTGAAGATGCTTGAAGATTTCCTGAAAGGGGCTCTGGAAGGACAGGAGAAAAAATGATCATTGTAGCAAAAACGCTTTTCGTTTCTGCAACACTGTGGGTTTTAATGGCCTGTGGCGTGGCTTTGGGAGCACCGCCGGATCCGGCACAGGAGCATGAGGCCCGATACGATATCAATGAGGCCGCCTATCTGATCGAGGTGGGAAAATATATGGAGGCCCTGGAAAATTACCAGAGTGCACTTGAATTATCTGTGATTCCCAAGACCAGGATTGATGCCCTGCTCTCCAAAGCCACCCTGTTGTCCGCTTTCCTGGATGCGCCTGAAAAAGCCCTTGAGGTCTATCAAAAGGTCTCACGGGAATACCCACAGGCTGCGGAAATCGGCCGATACAGAGAAGGGCTTCTGCTTTTCCACCTGGATCGGCTGAACAAAGCAAAACCCGTGCTTCAAAAATATCTGAAAGCCTATCCGAAAGGCAAATTCCGTTTTCAGGCCGAAGCCTTACTGGAACAAATCAAAAAGGCGCCCCCCAAACCGACACCAACACCTGAACCCAAACCTGAGCCCAAACCGATACCTAAACCAACACCTAAACCAACACCTGAACCCAAACCTGAGCCCAAACCGATACCTAAACCGACACCTAAACCAACACCTGAACCCAAACCTGAGCCCAAACCGATAC
>JABGPV010000750.1 GCA_018644785.1 Deltaproteobacteria bacterium
AGTAGTGGAAGAACGGAGGCGGGCGGTAAGTGAGGAGCGTAATTACTTTGTGTTTCCACATGCGTTAGCCAGCGGGGAAGAGCGCATTGTGGAAGTACACTCATCTCCCATTTCATTTCAGGAAAGGCAGGTGCTTTTCTCCATTGTCCACGACATCACCAAAAGAAAAAAGGCGGAAGAGGAAAAGAATAAACTGGAAACCCAGCTCCAGCGTGCTCAGAAGATGGAAGCCATAGGAGCCCTTGCAGGCGGTATTGCCCATGACTTTAACAATGTTCTTTATGCAGTTATGGGATATACGGAGCTGACTATGGACTTGGTGACGGAAGGGAGCACGGCCCAAACAAACCTTCAACGGGTGATGAAGGCAGCAGATCGGGCCAAGGAGATGGTTCAGCAGATTCTCGCCTTCAGCCGGCAAAGCAAAAAAGAGAAGAAGCCCATCAGCGTTCAATCTGTCTTAAAAGAGGCGGGGAATCTTTTACGGACCTCTATCCCTTCCACCATTGAAATTCGTCAGGATATCGATACCGAGTGTGATGCGGTCATGGCTGATCCGACCCAAATCCATCAGATCATCATGAACCTGGCAACCAATGCCTATCACGCGATGCAGGAGACGGGAGGCGTCCTT
>JABGPV010000751.1 GCA_018644785.1 Deltaproteobacteria bacterium
AGGCCAAGGCAGACTTTCTGGCGAACATGTCGCACGAGATTCGCACACCGATGAACGCCATCATCGGCATGGCACATCTTGCCCTGCGCACGAACCTGGATCCCAAACAGGCCGACTACGTGAGGAAGATTCACGGCTCGGGTCAGCATCTGCTGGGAATCATCAACGACATTCTTGATTTCTCGAAGATCGAAGCGGGCAAGATGGACGTCGAGGTCGTCAGCTTTGACCTCGACCAGGTCCTGGACAATGTGGGTAGCCTGATTGGCTCGAAAGCGGCTGCCAAGGATCTCGAACTGATCTTCGACATCGACCTCGATCTGCCGCGCCATCTTCAGGGCGATCCGCTGCGACTCGGGCAGGTTCTGATCAACTATGCCAACAATGCGGTGAAATTCACCGAATCAGGGGAAATCATCGTTCGCGTTCGCGCCGACGAAAGACTCGGCCAGGACGTGCTGGTGCGCTTCGAAGTCCAGGACACCGGCATCGGCATGACCCAGGAGCAACAGTCAAAGCTGTTCCAGGCGTTCGCCCAGGCCGACACCTCCACTACCCGCAAGTTCGGCGGCACCGGCCTGGGGCTGACCATCTCCAAAAAGCTGGTGAATATGATGGACGGCTACATCTGGG
>JABGPV010000752.1 GCA_018644785.1 Deltaproteobacteria bacterium
CTATTCGCGGGAATGCATCTCCGACCGAAGGTCTGGATCTGTCCGCCATACAGGGGGCTCACATCCTCCTCGTCGAAGACAACGAGCTCAACCAACAGGTTGCCATGGAGCTGCTACGGGATGCCGGTTTTCACGTCGATCTGGCGGAGAACGGACAGATCGGCGTCGAGAAGGTCGGCGGTAACGGCTACGACCTCGTCCTGATGGACATGCAGATGCCGGTGATGGACGGTATCACCGCCACTCTGGAGATCCGCGCCGATGAACGCTTCGGCCACCTGCCCATCGTGGCCATGACCGCCAATGCCATGGCGGGGGATCGCGAGCGCTGCATCGCCGCCGGGATGAACGACCACGTCGCCAAACCGATCGACCCCGAGAGTTTATTCAAGAGTTTGCTGGAATGGATCCCGCCGGGGGAGAGGGAACTTCCGGAATCGCGCCAGGAATCGGAAGAGAGTGCGGCCGATGCAGCGGACGATCGCCTGGAATCGATCCAGGGGCTCGATATCGCGGCGGGTATTCAGCGAGTAGCCGGCAAGCGCGACTTCTACGAAAAATTGGTCCGGAAATTTGCCGAAGGGGAAGAGGCGCAGGCGATAGAAACGATCGAGTCCCTGCTCGACCGGGAC
>JABGPV010000753.1 GCA_018644785.1 Deltaproteobacteria bacterium
GGTGCGTTTTGAAAAGGATTTTAAGCCTTTTTGTGATGGCTCAAGGATGAATGCTGCGGAAGCGGTAGACGGTGATATTGGAGTTGAATTCTTATGGTCAACAAGCTTTTTGGCAAGAAAATAGGTATGACAAGGTTCTTCCTCGAAGGGGGAAAAAGCGAACCGGTTACAGTCGTAAAAATAGGGCCCTGTGTCGTGACACAGAAAAAAACCCTTGAAAAAGAAGGTTACAATGCCATTCAGATCGGTTTTGGGCCTAGAGATGAGAAAAAAACCAACAAACCCTTGAAAGGGCATTTCCAAATGTCCGGCGGTAAATGCTTCTCCCACTTGAATGAGGTGCGGGTGGATGATGTGGACGCGTTTGAATTGGGACAGGAAATCAAGACTGATGTCTTTTCCATTGGAGATACAGTTCACGTTCGGGGAAGAAGCAAAGGCAGGGGATTTGCGGGCGTCATGAAACGGTGGGGATTTAGCGGGGGTCGGAAAACGCATGGATCCCGTTCCCACCGGGTTCCGGGATCCATCGGCTGCAGCGCTGATCCTGCCAAGGTGGTCAAGGGCAGGAAAATGCCCGGGCAGATGGGTAATATCCATGTAACGACCAAGAATTTGAAAGTGGTCGATAT
>JABGPV010000754.1 GCA_018644785.1 Deltaproteobacteria bacterium
CATTTAGACTATCGAGCATTTTATATCAATTATTGATCTGGACTGGTGTGGATGTTAGACGCAGAAGTTGTGCACGTACACCTCAGCTGTACCCGGATGGGCCGCAATTGAATCAGTCCCATATGTTGTGGTCGCAAGAATATTCAAAATGGCTTCAGAATCTGTACGACCAGTTGACTGACGTAAGGCTTATTGCCATTTTTCAATGCTTATCTTTTTGAGTATATCAGAAAATATTAAAGCATCACAGAACCGTGCAATTCGGGTACTTGACTCTGAGCTACCCAATTCCCAGACTTGAAGATATTATCAGATTTTTGACCCACTGATATGTTGTATCTTTTTCAAGATTACACAGGTTTTGACAAAAACCAGTCCTATGGGGTATTCTCAATCTATTGCAACCAATGCCGACCTGATATATGTAAGGAATATCTCAGACTTATCCAATCCCTGCAACTTGATAATTTCACCGCTTTTTGGCCTTCTGATATTTGGGACCTTTGTCAAGATAGTCCCAGAAAAATGTGAAGAATTGATCTGGCAGTCTTGCGAAATTTTGACTGCTATGCTACGGAAGTAGCATGCAATTAGTTGTTTCATTTCTCAAATCCAAATTTGCCACAATAAT
>JABGPV010000755.1 GCA_018644785.1 Deltaproteobacteria bacterium
TCATGTTAACGCCGGCCTTTTCCAACGTCCTAATGGCGGTTTCAGCTTCAGTATGATTATTGTAAATCGCAACCGCTGCACTTTCTTTGGACATGTAACCCCTCCTTTTATACGTTTTTGAGTTTACACGTTCCCACACTGGAGCGTGGGAACGAGAGAAACAAGATATAAAGAAAACCTATTTTCCGATAACGTGTTTCGCAATGACGGTCCTCTGGATTTCAGAGGTTCCTTCGTAAAGGGTAAATACCCGGGCATCCCGGTAATACCGTTCAACCGAGTATTCCTGCATATAACCATACCCCCCGTGAATCTGCAAGGCCTGGTAGGCTACTTTGTTGGCCATCTCGGAGGCAAACACCTTGGCCATGGAGGCCGCCGCACTGTAGTTCTCCCCCCTGTCACGCATGGCGGCGGCATTGAAGGTCAGAAGCCTGGCTGCCTCAATCTGAGTGGCCATATCGGCGATTATCCACCGGAGTCCCTGAAAATTGCTAATGGCCTTGCCGAACTGGACTCTTTCTTTGGCATAACCCACCGCCGCATCCAGACACGCCTGGGCCACCCCCAGGGACTGGGATGAAATACCGATTCTGCCCCCGTCAAGGGATGTCATGGCAATCAGGAAC
>JABGPV010000756.1 GCA_018644785.1 Deltaproteobacteria bacterium
TCTAATAACTTTGTTAGTTTGAAGAATCGACGCTTCAGAACGTTCGATTGTCGAATTTAATTGCATATATCTCTCCGATTTAATAAATAGTACTTTGACACGACAATGCTATTTTAGGTTCCAACAATAATCATATCAAGCTTTAAAAATAGTTTATAAAACAATAACTTTGGATAGCATAAATTTTCCAGTTTTTAGCTTTACCAATTAATAACGTATAAATAGTGACGAATAATTTTTAATCAATGATAAAAAAAACAAAAAAGCATGTGACACTGCTGTCGAAATGATTATAATACCGCGCTTTCGGGTTAACCGATTAATGAGTTTGATTCGTTTAACTCAAAAAAAACAAGTGTAATACAGGAGAGCTGGCAGAGTGGTCGAATGCGGCGGTCTTGAAAACCGTTGACCGGAAACGGTCCATAGGTTCGAATCCTATGCTCTCCGCCATATATAAACCCTAAGTAGTTGATACTTAGGGTTTTTTTATGCCTGATAAGAAAGAAAAGGATGTTTACTCTACTATCTAAAATATCAAGTATAGTATCTATTCCATTGTGAGCTAATCAGATGCTGGATCGTCTGTAATTTGCAAATTGGGAATAATGAGGTGTGCCTGGATGCTT
>JABGPV010000757.1 GCA_018644785.1 Deltaproteobacteria bacterium
CTGGGATTGTTGAAGCAGGGGGACCTGGTCAACCTGGAGCGGGCGCTGCGTCTCACGGATCGTCTTGGCGGACATCTGGTGCTGGGGCACGTGGATGGCATGGGGAAGATCCTCAAAAGGGAGTCTCGAAATAATTCCTGGCTCTTAAGAATCGAAATCCATGAAACACTGTCACGCTATATCATTGAAAAAGGTTCCATCGCCGTTGATGGCATCAGCTTGACCATTAATGCTTGTGAAAAACCATTTTTTGAGGTAAACATCATTCCCCACACAGGAACACAAACAACGTTACTGAAAAAAAATGTCGGCGAACCGGTCAACGTGGAAACCGATTTAATCGGAAAATATGTGGAGAAGCTGCTTTTCACGCAACCAGCCGACTCCGCCAAAGCAGCTGCGACGGCCGGATCGGAGCCGGAAGGCAGGAAGTCTTCAGGGGTTACCCCTGAGACCCTTTTAAAATACGGATTTGGCCCCTCTTAGAATACGGAATTGATAAAATGGATATCAGTACAATTGAAGAAGTTATCGAAGATTTGAAGCAGGGAAAAATGATTATCCTTGTGGACGACGAAGATCGTGAAAATGAAGGGGATTTGACCATTGCTGCGGAAAAGATAACGC
>JABGPV010000758.1 GCA_018644785.1 Deltaproteobacteria bacterium
CCGCTTCAACAACATTATAGCCCAACTCGAGCAAACACCCGACCGTCACCGCCCGGACATCGGCATCGTCCTCGACAACCACGATCAACTCGCCCCGCGCCGCCGGATCGGCGCCGGATTGGACAACGCCATCCATCTCCGCGTCCGCCAAGACTGTGGCGCGCGGCAGATAGATCTTCATTGTCGTGCCTTCGCCCGACTCGCTGTAGATACGCGCGTGGCCACCCGACTGCTTGACGAAACCATAGATCATGCTAAGCCCAAGACCGCTGCCCTTGCCCACTTCCTTGGTGGTGAAAAAGGGGTCGAACGCTTGCTCGATAACATCTTTTTCCATGCCCGTTCCGGTGTCGCTGATCGACAACAGGACGTACTGGCCGGGCGCCACGTCTTCCTGCGAGCTGGCATAATTTTCGTCGAGACGGACGTTCGAGGTCTCGATCGTTAACAGGCCACCGCCCGGCATGGCATCACGGGCATTGATCGATAGGTTGAGAACGGTATTTTCCAATTGCCCCGGATCGACCTCGCACCGCCACAACCCGGCACCGCCCACCAATTCGATGCCGATGTCCTCGCCCAAGGTGCGAACCAGCAAATCGTGCATGCCGCCAATCAGCTCGTTG
>JABGPV010000759.1 GCA_018644785.1 Deltaproteobacteria bacterium
CATGACCCTCCTGGTGCGGCAGCTGCAGCCGACCGAGAATGGCCTTCCCATGGAGTTGTATTGTTTTGCCACCGATACGCGGTGGGCGTTTTACGAAGGCATCCAGGCGGGAATCTTTGACCACCTGTTGTCACTGCTTCCTGTCTTCGGATTGCGCGTTTTCCAGTCAGAGGGTGATTTCGCAGAACCGGGCCCCATCACAAGAAAGATCAACCTTGAACCCGACGCCCTCGTCTCCATCGGGCCTGCCCAAACACAGCCCGTTGAGTAGGGGGGATGTCTCCCGTGGCTACTGGCGCAGCTGATATGCAAACCGGTTGACTTTTCGCGTATCCAGCGGTATTCCGTCATCTGTCTGCGCGACCCCACCCGAAAATAATATTCTTTCCCGGAATTTTAAATCAAACCCCATGGACCTGGACATAAGCTGATTCCTTCAAGCGATTTAACCAAACATTTGAAAGAGGGGACTATAAGAAAAGGCGAATTGCCGGCCAAGAAATATCTTCCCTTTAAAATCTCAGGCATGCCGACTCCGCCAAAGTAACGAAGCTACGACGGCCGGATCGGCAAACCTGTTTTATCATGCTCTAAAAGCTTGAATCTTGACGGCTTATTATCTATG
>JABGPV010000076.1 GCA_018644785.1 Deltaproteobacteria bacterium
AAGGGGGCTTTCCTAACGTAACCGCCCCCTTTTAGGGGGCTACCTGAGGCCTCCCGCTATGCGGGAGGAGCCTCACTGCAATGGCATCGAAACCATCAATATTGCAGCCGGTGCGGAAAGCCAAACGAGGATAAGGAAGACGAAAGGGCTAAAATCTGTCCGGGATGTGGATTGATCAATTACCCCAGGCTTTCCCCGGCCATCATCGTTTCAGTGGTCAGGGATGGTAAAATTCTGTTGGCTCATTCAAGCCGATTCCCCGAAGACTTTTACAGTGTTCTGGCAGGATTCGTGGAACCGGGTGAAACCCTTGAAGACTGCGTCAGAAGGGAAGTGTTTGAAGAGGTGGGTATATCGGTTAAAAACATATCCTATTTCGGAAGCCAGCCTTGGCCGTTTCCCGATTCCCTCATGGTGGGGTTCACTGCGGAATACGCCGGCGGTGAAGTAAAAGAGGACGGGGTTGAAATCTCCCATGCGGACTGGTTTCCACCGGACCGGCTGCCACGAATTCCACCCAGAATCAGCATTGCAAGGAAGTTGATCGATGGGTTTACGGAGGGGCGTCCTCTGGTAACGCCGGTCGTACTTTCAAAGTGATTTCTTTCCGGATTTGAACCAGACCCGGTTTGGCCCCTCTGGGCTTGGTGACGTATCGGGCCTGAGTGCACGAAACCGGCACAACGCCGCCGTGTCGCGCCTTGCTGTAATAGGCGGCCACGGCGGCGGCTTGCTTCAGGGTATCCCGGTTCGGGGCCTCTCCGGAACCGGTCCTAAGCACCACGTGACTGCCGGGCATGCCCCGTACATGGAACCAGTAATCATTGGGCTTTGCCAGTTTGAGGCTGAGATAGTCGTTGTCCACATCCGTTTTTCCCGCAACCACTTTCCATCCGCCCGGCAGTTCGTATTCGATGATGTTGTACTGAGAAGGCAAAAAGGCTAACTTCCGGGCATGATGATGCGGGAATCATTTTCCTTTTTTTCAGCCTGTTGTTGCGCCTGCATCTGTTTCGCTCTTTCCATCATCTCTTGAAGGGCTATTTTCATTGCGCCGGGAAACTCTTTCATGGCTTCTTCCAGTGTGGCTGCCTTTAAGGGCGCTTGAAGGGGGACAAGCCCTTGGGGGGAATGGAGCTGGGTGTGTCCCATGAAAAGGGTTTGGCGGCTTGTGTCTTCGCTTCCATCCGGTTTGATGGGTTTGAGGCATCTGATGGATCCTACCTTGAGATCCGTAACGGACTCCTCAACGCAGAGGCTTTGTTTGTTGAAAGTGAAGTCGATCTGGTCCGGGCTACTGGTGTTCATTTGTTTTCTCCCTGGGGTTTTGCCAAAACATGATTGTTTATGGCTTTACATGATTATCAGGCCCCAAGTATCACGATGTGAGACAAATAGCAACCCTCAGATTTTGCCCAAGCCTTAAGGGCCCAGCACAATTTTTTCAACGGATGGGATGTTTTGACTCAGAAATTTTTCACCAAATATTCTGAATCGCTCGGGGTCATCTGTAGTACAGTAGGTGACGGTTCTGTTTTGAGGGATCCGGACCTCTATTTCAGGGTGTCTGATTAAGTAATCCGCCAGCTTATATGAGATGGTTTCGGGGCCGTTCAATACTCGACAGTTTTTTCCCATGATCCTCGCGATATCTTTTTCCAGAAAACTGTAATGGGTGCAACCCAGAATGAGGGTGTCGATCATTTTGCGTTTCACTCGGGACAGGTATTTTTTTAAAATCATGTTGGATTCCGGTTTCCCCACCCAGCCTTCTTCCACCAGGGGGACCAGAAGTGGACAGGCCTGCCCGTAGATTATAAGCTTATGTCTCAGTTTCCGCAACTCTTCCTCATAGACCCTTGATTCAATGGTGGCCTGTGTGCCGATAACACCGATTCGACCGTAGCGCGTCGATTCAACGGCGGATTCGGCCAGGGGAATCACTACCCCCAGAACACGGCGGTCCGGATAGTTCACAGGCAGCCACTCCTGCTGGATTTTGCGAAGTGCTTTGGTTGAGGCCGTGTTACAGGCAAGAACAATCACCCTACACCCTTTGCTGAAAAGAAAATTCACCGCTTGACGGGTGTACGTATAAATAACCTCCTGGCTTTTGCTGCCATAGGGCGTCCGAGCGCTGTCACCCAGATAGAGATAATCATACTCTGGAAGTTTTTTTAAAAATGCGCTCAAGATAGTGAGCCCGCCAAATCCCGAATCAAAGACACCGATCATGGTGAGATGACCTCCTTTCCCCCTCTGGTTTCGCTCTGATGAGCTCGGTCTGTCAAGAAAAAAATCCATTCCACACAACACCACAAGCATCCGCACCCCATTAATGGCTTCCCAAAGGTCTTGACATCTCAAAATTAACGCCCATTTTATTAGGGTAAATTTTCGAAGAAAATGTAAAACGAGACCTTATGAAAGAGGAGACAATATGGCAGGTAAACAAGAAACCCATCAATTTAAAACGGAAATACAGCAGATACTCAATCTCATTATCAATTCTTTGTATTCCAATCGGGATATATTTCTGAGGGAATTGATCTCAAATTCATCGGATGCCATCGACCGGCTGCGGTTTAAAGCCCAGACTGATGCGGATATCCTGGGCGACGACGCCGAGTTTTTTATCCGAATCACCCCGGATACGGAAAAAAAGACCCTCGAGGTCACCGACAACGGTGTTGGCATGACCCATGAAGAGGTTATGGAAAATATCGGTACCATCGCCAAAAGCGGTACTTCCGCATTCCTGGAGGCCCTTGAAAATTCGAAAAAAGAGAATGCTCTGGCCCCTGATCTCATCGGCAAATTCGGGGTTGGTTTCTACAGTGCATTTATTGTGGCCGATAAAGTGACCCTGACCACGAAAGCGGCGGGTTCGGATACCGCAGTCCGGTGGGAATCCAAAGGGGATGGTTCCTATACCATTGAAGAGGTGGAGAAAGAAAAGCGGGGGACCACCATTCTGCTTAAACTGAAAGACCCGGAGGAGAAAGACGATGATAATTACACCGATGAGTGGGTGATTCGTCAGACCGTGAAGAAACATTCGGATTTTGTCCGGTACCCCATTCGGATGGAGGTGGACAAAACCGAACCCATTCCCGAAGGGGAACAGCTCAAGGGCACCGATGGAAAACCGCTTTCCGCCACACGGAAAGTGCGGGAGGACGAAACCCTCAATTCCATGAAGGCCATCTGGACCCGACCCAAGTCTGAAATCACGGAAGAGGAATACAAGGAGTTTTACAAACACATCAGCCACGACTGGAACGATCCCCTTTCCCATATTCATGTGAAACTGGAAGGGGTGGTGGAATACACCATGCTCCTGTTTGTTCCGGAAAAGGCGCCGTTTGATTTCTTCACCGCAGAGCGAAAGCACGGCATAAGGCTTTTCTCCCGCCGGGTGTTCATCATGGAGAACTGTAAAGACCTGATCCCCGAATACCTGCGGTTCATCAAAGGCGTTGTGGATGCCATGGATTTGAATCTGAATGTCAGCCGTGAAATATTGCAGCAGGACAAGATGGTTCGAAATATTCGAAAAAACATCATCAAAAATGTATTAAACCACCTGTCAGAGATGGATAAGGAGACTTACGAAAAATTCTTTGACGCTTTCGGCATGGTGATCAAAGAGGGCATCCATTCGGATTTTGAAAACAAGGACAAGATCGCGGATCTGGCACGCTACAAAACGACCAAATCGGACGGCAAATACGTATCGCTTAAAGAATACATGGTCAACATGAAGCCGGATCAGGAAGGGATCTATTACATGACCGGGGAGAACATCTCCACCCTCATCAATAGCCCCCATCTGGAAAAGCTGAAGGACAAGGACTATGAAGTGCTACTCATGAGCGACCCCATCGACGAATGGGTGGTGCAGGCTTTGACAGAATATGACAAAAAACCCCTCATGAGCGCTGAAAAAGGGGATTTGAAAATCGATGACGACAAGAAAGAGGAAAAGACGAAAGATCTGAATTCCCTCTTTGAATTCATCAAGAGCGAGCTGCATGAGAAGGTCAAAGAAGTGCGGCCTTCAACACACCTCAAGGATTCCGTGGCTTGCCTCTCCAGCGATGAAGGGGAGATGAGCGCCTACATGGAAAAGATCATGAAGGCCACCGGAAATGCGGCCCCCGATGCCAAGCGGGTGCTTGAGTTGAACGCGGATCATCCGGCTGTCAATAAAATGAAGGAAATGTTTGAAAGCAACAAGAAAGATCCCAAACTGAAAGACTACAGCCAACTGCTCTTTGATATGGCGGTCATCGGCGAGGGCGGAAAAATCGATAACCCCTCCCGTTTCAATAAGCAGGTGGGCGAATTGCTGATCGGCGCCTTTTAGACCTGAAACACACATTCTTATCCAAAAAAACGGCCGTCTTTTTCATTAAGGGTGGCTGTTTTTTATTGTTCGGACCGCATAATATAAAATTGGATTTTTATAAACGCTTGACAGCATTATGATAACGACTACAATAGCTATGCTAATGTTTATAAGAATGGGGAGGGCCCTATGCGTACTGTTCAAATGACCCTGGATGACGACCTTGTTGATGCCGTCGACGTTATTGTCAAGAAAATGAAAACCACACGTTCGGCATTCACACGGGCGGCACTGCGGGAAGCCATTGAAAACATGAAAACCAGAATGCTGGAGGAGAAACATCAAAAAGGGTATGAAATATATCCCGTTTCCGGTGATGAATTCAGCGTTTGGGAAAATGAGCAGGACTGGGGGGACAAATGAAACGGGGAGAAATTCGGTGGTACAAATTTCAATCTCCCGAAAAAAAACGACCCGTATTGATTCTGACGCGTGATTCAATACTGGAGTACCTGGGGGAAGTGACAATTGCGCCTGTCACCACCACCATCCGGGACATTTCAAGTGAAGTCTTTTTATCCAAAGATGATGGGATGCCAAGAGATTGCGTTGTCAATTTTGATCATATTCAGACGGTTTCAAAAGGGAAAATCGGATCTCTCATCACGACAATTTCATCGGACAAACGTAAACATGTTCGCGAGGCGATTCTCTTTGCCCTTCATTTGTGAGCATTGCTTTGATCATCGTTTATTTGCCCGGGGTTGAAACCCCGGGCTGCCGTCCCGATGGGACTGTATAAGCCCCATCGGGGCGATAGGTAATAGCCCGGCAATTCATTGCCGGGTTTTGATGCGAACCCAATATTTTAGTCCCATCGGGACGACAGAAAATAGCCTGGCAATTTATTGCCGAGGTTCGATGCAATTCATTGTCGAAAAAGGAACCATCAGTGGGAAACACCTATACCAGCCTTTACATTCATTATATTTTCAGCACCAAAAACCGCCTTCCCTTGATCGTTCCTGAAATTCAAGACCGTTTGTGGCCCTATATGGCCGGCATTGCAAAGAAAAACAACATGACGGCTTTGGCGGTGGGGGGCATGCCGGATCATATTCATATTCTTTTATCCTTGCCCGCCACCCTATCCGTATCCAAAGCGATTCAAAGCATTAAGGGGAATTCCTCAAAATGGATCAATGACACTTTTAAGACCTCGAACCCTTTTTCATGGCAAAAGGGTTATGGTGCTTTCAGCGTCAGTATTTCGATTTTGCAGGATACCGTCCGCTATATTCAAAACCAGGCTGTACATCATCGACGTAAATCGTTTGAAGAAGAATACCTTGATTTTTTGAAGAAAAACGAGGTTGTTTATGATGAACGATATTTGTGGGTTTGAGGGTTGTGTCTTTCAAGTTCTGCCGTCCCTACGGGACTGAATGTACGTGCATGAACCAAACCCGGCAATAAATTGCCGGGCTATTTTCAGTTGTCCCTACAGGACAACCATAAAATGGGTTGGGGCCATGATTTAACGGCTTAAGTTGTGGTCTGAAATTCAGGCGTATTTGTAACAAAACGGATTCTTTCAAATGTGGGGTTAAACATGGCTGAATTCAATGGTATTGATATTGTCGATACCGTATACGAAGGGATAAATACGCATGTCTTCAGCGGTGTAATACGAGACGAGAACCAGCCGGTTATCCTGAAAACAACCTCAAGTACCCATCCTTCCCCCCATGAAGTGGCACGTTACCGGCATGAATACCAAATCCTGAAATCCCTGGAACCTCAGGCGTCAAAGCATGTGGTTGAGGTTCTGGATCTTGTTTTGCACGACCACCGGCCATACCTGCTTATGGCGGATTTCGGAGGGATAGATCTCAGGAGCTTATTAAAGACTCGTACCCTGGAGTTGGGTCAACTGATAGATATTACCATGAAAATCGCTTTGGCCCTTAGCGAAGCCTACCGGTTAAATATCATCCACAAAGACATCAAACCCGCCAACATCCTGTCTAACCCGGAAACGGGCGATTTGCGCCTCATCGATTTCAGTTCGGCCAGTATCATTTCAAGGGAAACCCCCACTGTTGAAAGTTCAATGCTGATGACGGCCACTTTGCCCTACATGTCCCCCGAGCAGACCGGCCGCATGAACCGTATGGTGGACTGGCGCACTGACTATTATTCGTTGGGGGTTACCCTTTATGAGATGTTCACCGGCAGGCTTCCCTTTGAGGCCACGGAACCCCTTGAATTGGTACATGCCCATATGGCAATGATGCCGCCCCCCCCCCACGAAATAAACAAAGATATTCCGCCGGCGCTGTCGGACATTATTTTCAAGCTCATAGCCAAAGATGCGGAAGAGCGGTATCAGAGCGCTTTGGGGATTGCGCATGATCTAAAAGAGTGTCGAGATCAGTTGTCGGCTTCAGGCCGCATTGATTCATTTGAAATCGGACAAAAGGACATCTCGGACCGCCTTCAAATTCCCCAGAAACTCTATGGCCGGGAAACTGAGATTGAAACGCTACTCAAAGGTTTTGAACAGGTCAGCCTCGGTGCCTGTAAGATGGTGCTGGTGACGGGTCTCGCGGGTATCGGTAAATCGGCCTTGGTGCGTGAGGTGCAAAGCGCCATATTGAAAAACCCGGCAACCGACCAAAGACGGTATTTCATCTCCGGCAAATTCGATCAGCTCAAAAAGAGCGTCCCATACGCCCCCCTGGTTCAGGCATTTCAGGAACTGATTCGGCAGATCCTGGCTGAAAGCGATGCACAGATATCCGCCTGGAAAGAAAACCTGCTGAAGGCTTTAGGCCCCAACGGCCGGGTGATGATCGAGGTCATCCCCGAGTTGGAATTGATCATCGGCGAACAGCCGGACGTGCCCACCGTGGGACCGGTGGAGAACATCAACCGCTTCAACTACGTGTTTGAAAATTTCGTTCGAACCTTTGCCGCAAAAGAGCATCCCCTGGTGATCTTTCTGGACGACCTTCAATGGGCCGATGCCGCCTCAATGAAACTCATCGAGATGTTCATCACCGTTCAAATGGAATATCTATTATTGATCGGTGCCTACCGGGACAATGAGGTGGACGCAACCCACCCGCTGACTTTTTCACTGGATGAAAGTCGAAAAAGCGGTGCTGAAATAGAGACCGTTTCATTGGATCGACTGAAAGAAGACCATGTGAACCAGCTTCTCTCAGAGACCCTCTCCTGCGATCCGGAACAATCCAAAAGCCTGACCCGATTGTGTTTTGAAAAGACGCTCGGCAACCCATTCTTCTTGAACCAGTTCATCAATTCCCTGTATCATGACGGGTTGATTACATTTAACTCTGAAAAAGGCTCGTGGCAGTGGGATGAAACAAAGATACGCCAATCCGACATCACCGATAATGTGGTGGATTTGATGATCAGCCGCATTCAAGGGTTGTCTGAAAAGGCTAGTCACCTTTTGAGCCTGGCCGCCTGTATAGGCAATCGTTTTGATCTGAACCTCCTTGCTACCGTTTACAGCAAATCGGTTCAGGACACATCCAATGATCTCTTTGAATCCTTGCAAGAAGAACTGTTGTTGTCCATAAATGAATCCTACAAGTATATTTCAGGAACGCTTGAGGTTTCGCTTTCGGATGATGAACGCGATTCGGGTACGCAAACACCTACATATACTTTCCTCCATGATCGGGTACAGCAGGCCGCATATTCCTTGATTGAAGAGGAAAAAAGGCAGGAAACACATCTCAAGATTGGTCGAAAGATGCTCATGAGTATTTCAGAAGAGGAACTTGATGGGCACATCTTTGGGGTGGTTGATCAGCTTAATTTAGGCTCTGAGTTGATTACGGATGTAGCGGAACGGGAGAAACTTGTCCGCCTCAACCTAATTGCTGGAGGAAAAGCGAAGTCGTCTGCGGCGTTTTTACCGGCGTTTGAATACCTGCAGTTTGGAATTTCTTTGCTCTACGAAAACAGCTGGAAAGAACAATATGGTTTAACTTTGGCTCTTCATGAGGAGGCAGCTGAAGCAGCTTATCTATGCGGCAGCTCTAAAGAGATGGGTGATTTGACGGAGACGGTTTTGCAGAAGGCCAAAACCGTTCTGGATAAGATCAAGACTTATGAGATAAGAATTCAAGCCTACTCGTCCCAATATCAGCTGCTCGATGCGGTGAAGACTGGTCTTCATGTTTTGAAACTATTAGATGTGAGGTTCCCTGAAAAACCAAACAAATTTTATGTTTTGTTTGCCTATCTGCGGACAAAGCTCGTTTTGGCTGGAAAAGAAGTGGCTTTATTAATCAATCTGCAAAAAATGACTGACTCTTATAAACTTGCCGAGATGGGTATTCTTGCAATTATGGGCCATCCTGTTTATTTAGCTGCTCCTGAGTTTTTACCATTTCTTCCATTTAAAACAGTAGCTTTATCAGTCAAAAATGGTAATTCGCCAAAATCAATTATTGCATATAATGGGTATGGATTACTCCTGTGTGGAGGCATAGGAGATATAAAAACAGGTTTCGAATTTGGAAAACTGGCACTACGATTATCAAAAAAACTCAATGCAAAGTCATCCGAAGCAGGCACGTTACTCGTATTTAATTGTTTCATTGCACATTGGAAGGAACACCTCAGGAAAACATTGAATCCACTAGAGATAGGATTTCAAACAGGACTTGAAACTGGCGATTTTGAAAATGGAGTGGCTTGTGCATTTATGTATTCATATTATTCCTATTTTTCTGGAATAGAGCTATCAAAAATAAAGCAAAAAATATCCAAATATAACCAAAGCATCAAAAAATTAAAACATCAAACATGGCTTTCTCACAACGAACGGCTCTGGCAAATGATATTGAATTTGATGGGTCGCAGCGAAAATACAACAACAATTACTGGTGATATTTGTGATGAAAAAGAGATGTATAAACGTTACTTAAACGCAAACGACAGTTCAGGCATTTGTGCTTTATATTTAGAAAAACTAGTCCTATGCTATCTATTTAGAGAATATGGTGAAGCTGTTGAAAATGCAGCAATTGCAGAAAGGTATCTGAACAGTCTAATATCCCAAATTGAAGTTCCCGTTTTCCATTTCTACTACTCCCTGGCCCATTTAGCTCTGTTTTCTGAAAGTCCAAAGATCAAAAAAAGGTACATTCTCCGTAAAGTGACCAAGAGCCAGAAAAAAATGAAGAAATGGGCGCATCACGCGCCCATGAACCACCTCCACAAATGGCAACTGGTGGAAGCCGAAAAGTCAAGGGTTTTGGGCAAGAATGAAAAAGCCAAATCCCTTTACGACCAAGCCATAGCAGGGGCCAAGGAAAACCAGTACATCCAGGAAGAAGCCCTGGCCAATGAACTGGCTGCAAAGTTTTATTTGGCGAATGGGGAGACCGAAACCGCACGAACATATATGAAACAGGCCCGGTACTGCTACGATCACTGGGGCGCCAAGGCAAAAGTGGATCATCTGGATCAAAACTACCCGGAACTGCTGGCGGAGGATTCGAACCAACCCCGGAAGGATGACACGATGGAAAAGATTTCGAAAGACGCACATTCATCAACCGGCACCAGCACCGGTCCGGTCAAAAGCGAGCAGCTGGATCTAGCATCGGTCATGAAAGCTTCCCAGGTGATTTCCGGGGAAATCGAGATTGGAAAACTCCTCTCCCACATGATGCGGATCATCCTTGAAAACGCGGGGGCGGAAAAGGGATGCCTGATTTTGAAGTCCGGCGAGGGGTTTCACATTAAGGCAGAAGGGGATATCCACCATGAAGAGATTCGTGTGTTACAATCCATTCCCATCGAAGAGGCGCATCAAATACCGGTTGCCGTTATTCAGTATGTGGCCCGAACAAGACATAATCTGGTGCTGAATGATGCGGTTCAAAAGGGGGAATTCACCAACGATCCATACATCATCAAGCATCAGTCCAAATCCATCCTGTGCGCCCCCTTGATCCACCAGAAAAATATTAGCGGCATCATTTATCTCGAAAACAACCTGACCACCGGCGCTTTTACCAATGAGAGGCTGGAGGTCCTGTCGCTACTCTGCTCCCAGGCGGCCATCTCCCTTGAAAACGCCAATCTATACAAACAGCAGCAGGATTATGCCGGAACCCTGGAAGAAACGGTCGAAGAAAGAACCCAAGAACTGAAACAATCCCTCGATACCATCCAGAAAACCCAGGATCAACTGGTCCAGTCAGAGAAAATGGCCGCCATCGGCGGCCTGGTGGCCGGTGTGGCCCATGAAATCAATACCCCCATCGGGATCGCGGTGAGTGCAGCATCCCATCTGGAAGACAAAACAACGGAATTCGTGGAAAAGGTGGAATCCAAAAAGCTCAAACGCTCGGAACTGGACAGTTACGCCAAAACAGCGTCCGATTCTTCCAATCTCATTCTCAAAAACTTGAGCGGGGCCGTCAAAATCGTGCAGGGCTTCAAGCAGGTGGCCGTGGATCAGACCAGTGGGGAACGCCGGGAATTTAAGCTCAAACCCTACATCGAAGACGTGCTGTTGAGCCTTAAGCCGAAACTCAAGAAAACAGACCATGTGGTCACCGTCAACTGCCCCGAGGACTTAAAATTGGACAGTTTTCCGGGTGCCTTGTCCCAAATCATTACAAACCTGGTGATGAATTCCCTGATTCACGGGTTTGAGGGGATTGAGGCGGGCGAGATTACATTTGATGTTGCTGAGGAAGACGGAACCGCGGTCCTCACCTACCGGGACAATGGCAAAGGCATGGATGAAAAGACCCTTGCAAAAATCTTCGATCCTTTTTTCACCACCAAGCGCTCCCAGGGCGGGAGCGGACTGGGCATGCACATTGTGCACAACCTGGTAACTCAAACCCTTGAAGGAAAGATTTCGTGTAAGAGTAAGCGGGGAAATGGTATCATAATCAGATTGCAAATTCCAATGAGGGAAGAACACTGAGCTGCATTTTCTCCTTAGAAAGGTCCCTTAGTGACGACCGAAAACCTTTTAAAGATAAGAACCATTGGAGTAACTATCATACATAAACAACTCACGGCAATCATTGAACGTGAAGGCGACGGTTTTGTTTCCTTTTGCCCGGAGCTGGATATTGCCAGCCAGGGAGTAACAATTGAGGAGGCCCGGAAGAATCTCAAGGAAGCGCTTGAGTTGTTTTTCGAAAGCGCCTCAACCGCGGAAATTGGGACCCGTTTAAGTGACGAGGTATACGTGACCACTGTGGAGGTTGCCCTTGGGTAAGCTCCGCACTCTTTCCGGAAAGCAAGTCTGCGCGATTCTTTCTCGCCATGGTTTCGCGCGAATCAGACAGCGCGGCAGCCATATTGTGATGCAGAAACAACTTCCTGATACGACGGTCACAGTCCCGGTTCCAGCCCATTCAGAGCTGCGTATTGGAACGCTGCAATCGATCATCCGGCAAACGGGCATTCCAAGATTTGAGTTTGAGTCTTGATTTCGGACAGGCGCTTCAGGCTTTGTCAATGAAAGTCCTGTGGGGACGAAAGGGAATAGCCCGGCAATTTATTGCCGGGATTTGTTCATTTAGAGGAAAAAGGCTCATTTGGAAATTCGAACGGACCGGTCCCTTTTCTGCCGTCCCCATGGGACTCTGAAAACCGCATGGTTATTTAACCCCGGCAATAAATTGCCGGGCTATTTTCAATTGTCTCTACGAGACATAAACCACAAAATGTGGTGAAAATATCCAAGTCTGGGTATGCGGATAAGAATGTTCATAATGGAGCCAACAAATGACATTAACCGATAACGATGATGAACTGATTTTTGAAGAAGAAGATGGTGATGAGGAGGCGGAAGCGCAACCCATTGCGCCGTGGAAGATGATGATTGTGGACGATGTGGAAGACATCCATCATGTCACCCGCATGATTTTTGAGGATTACATGTTTGACGGCAGGCATCTCCAGTTTCTGAGCGCCTATTCCGGACAAGAGGCCAGGCAGTTGATGGCGGAACATCCGGACACCGCTCTTATCCTTCTTGATGTGGTTATGGAAACGGATCATGCGGGTCTGGATGTTGTTCGATACATCAGGGAGGATTTACAAAACGAGTTTGTCCGGATTATATTGCGCACGGGTCAACCCGGACAAGCACCTGAAAAAAAAGTCATTATCGAGTATGACATCAATGATTATAAAACCAAGGAAGAATTGACAAGCAACAAACTTTTTACTGCTGTAACCTCCGCGCTCCGTTCGTGTCGTGATATGAACGTTATTGAAAGAAACCGGAAAGGGCTTGAGATGATTATTAACGCGTCTTCGAGTCTGTTGAAACTTCCATCCCTCAAACAATTTACATCCGGGGTGTTAACCCAGTTAACATCCATATTGGGTTTTGAAGACAATTCGTTGTTGCTCCAAACAGCGGATGGAACATGTGGGTTTGCAGCAACCGCGGCACAGGGCAATTATAAGATTATAGCTGGGACAGGCCATTATGGAAAGTATGTTAACCAATGTGTGACAGACTTAGATGATGAAAAAGTCATGGCAGATATCAACCAGGCGATCAGTCGGAAAATGAACAATTTCAAAGATAAAAGAGTTGTTTGTTATTTCAAGACCCATAACAATATTGAGAACATTCTTTATCTTCAAAGCCGCAAAATCGTTAATAAAACCGATAGAAATATGATTGATATTTTCCTTTCAAATGTTGCCATTGCTTTTGATAATTTGTACCATAGGGAAAATCTTGAAAAGCTTATTGAAGAAAGAACTTCCGATCTTCAACGCGAAAAAGAAACCGTAGCCAAAGCCCATAAGGTGTTATCTAAATATGTGCCACCTCAGTTGACGGAAAGGATACTTGCAGGTGAAATTGAAGACGTTTGGGAATCTTCACGCAAAAGACTCACCATGTTTTTTTCGGATATCAAGGATTTTACAAAACTGACCGAAAGCATGGAGCCGGAAGATCTTGCCAATCTGCTGAATGGGTATTTTACGGAGATGAATGACATTGCCAATCGTCATGGCGGTGTTGTCGTGGACTTCACCGGTGACGGATTATTCATTTTTTTCGGTGCACCGGATGCAACGACAGACAGAGAACATGCCCTCAACTGTGTGCGTATGGCGATGGCCATGCAAAGGCGCATAGTTGATTTGGGTAAGAAATGGTTTGAAGAGGGCATTGAAGAACCGCTTCAGAACCGCTGTGGAATCAATACGGGTATGGTCAACGTGGGCGGGTTCGGATCTTTAGAGCGCAAGAAATATGGCGCCCAGGGCGTTCATGTCAACCTGGCTTCAAGACTTGAGGCGGCTTGTGAACCCGGACAAATCCTGATAAGTCATTCCACGTGGGCGCTGGTGAAAGATGACGTTGTTTGTGAACCTAAAGGCAAGCTTGAGGTAAAGGGTCTTTCTCATCTTGTGCGCGTCTACAACGTTTGCCTGGACGAAACTGATGAAAAAACGGAAGTGTTGTAGGTCATGCATCAGGGTTTTTACCTCTATATTTTCAGCTAAATACCCGAACGTTTTTAGAAAATCGGAATTACAGATTTTTAGGAAAATATCTTAATTGGAGAAAAGATCGAATGTTTGAGCTGACTGAATCCTTTATTAAGGCTCGGATCGCGGACACACCCATTATTTACTACCGAGGGCGGTATCTTTATGAGCATGGCTTTTTTGCGCTGTCGGACACGGAACCGGAAGCCGGTTTATTCTCCTACGATGTGGATGGGAATTATGGCGATTATGGAGGATGCTATGTTCAAAGGTAAGAAACTTCTATTTTCCATTTGTTTTTTTATTGCCTGCTTTCCTTGTCTGGTTCTTGGAGCACAGGGGGACTTGGATATTACGTTTAACACGCCCAACGGATATACCCTTTACAAGGGCTGGAATAAAGACTCCTATACTGGTGCGGCCATTCAAGCAGATGGAAAAATACTTGTTTCAACCGGAATCAAAAATGGGGCAGATGCTGATGTGGGGGTATTGCGGTATAACCGTGATGGTACACTGGACGGGACTTTTGGAATAAATGGTATCGTAACCTATGACGGCGGCAACGGGAACGATTGCGGGCGACTGCTGGCTATTCAGCCTAATGGGAAGATCGTTCTGACCGGATACACGCACAATGGAAATAATTATGATATCCTGACCATGCGATTGAATGTTGACGGAAGTCCGGACAGCAGCTTCGGCACCAACGGCATAGCCGTGTATGACAACGCAGATCGAAATGACAAGGGCCGGGGAATCGCCATACAGCCGGACGGAAAAATTCTGGTGACGGCAAGGAGTACGGGTGGTGGCACTTCTATCGCCATGATGCTGCGGTATGGGGCCGGCGGGGTATTGGACGATACATTCGGCACAAATGGCGTGATGAGCTATGAAAGCGACCAGGGGAATGCCGGTTTTCGGGATGTGGCCATCCAGGGTGATGGGAAAATTGTTACATCGGGTTACACCAAGACCATTGCCGGTTATCTGTTTTTGACCGCAAGATGCGACAATGACGGAACACTTGACAATACTTTCGGCACAAATGGCATAACAACATACGACGGTGGGCATGGAAGTGCTGGTGCTCGGGGTATCGCTGTTCAGGTGGATGGTAAGATCGTGGTTTCAGGCAGCAACTTCAACGGGACTGACCTGGATGTTTTGGTTTTAAGGTACAATTCAAACGGAACGCTGGACAGCGGTTTCGGCACCGGCGGGGTGGTAACCTATGACGGCGGAAAAGGGGACGACAACGGTCGAAGACTGGCCCTGCAAGAGGGGGGTCGGATCGTTGTCACGGGCAATACTTCAGACGGAAGCAATGTGCTCGTGCTCGTTTTGCGATACAACAGGAACGGAACCCCGGACGTTGCTTTTGGAAATGCCGGTAAGATCATCCTGCAGCTGGGTGAGGGAGATGACTGGGGGGAATCCGTCGTCATTTCCGCAAAGCAGAATATTGTAATTGCAGGTGGGGTCGACAACAGCGCGGACAATGACGTTCTGGTCTTCAGGCTCATCGGTTTTCAAAGTGGTGGAGGCGGAGGGAGCAGCAGCGGGTGTTTTATTGATACGGTGAGACATTAGCCAGAGCTTCACAATGCTTATCGGTTTTATTGACATGTGAAACATAATATATGGCGAGTCTCAGGAAAGCCGTCCTGATCAATTCAAGGAGGTATACAATGTTACTGAACCCTAAAACAGAGACGTACGAACACCTGGATGCGCGAAGCCGGGAGATCATGCTGAAAACCATTGCCTTTTTTGAAAACAGGGGCAAACGGAAGCTCAAGGAGGACTATCATGGCCAGGTGTGGTACGCTGATTTTATTGAGTTTTTAAAAGAGAACAAAATTTTTTCCACACTTCTCACCCCCCCTGCGTATGCGGATGGTGATCCGGATGCCCGCTGGGACACGTTCCGCAATTGCGACTTTAACGAGGTGCTGGCCTTTTACGGTCTGCCGTACTGGTACGCCTGGCAGGTGACCATCCTGGGATTGGGACCCATCTGGATGGGAAAGAATGAAGCGGCAAAGCACAAAACCGCAAGGCTGCTCAAAGACGGGGCTATTTTTGCCTTCGGGCTGTCTGAAAAAACCCATGGAGCGGATCTCTATTCCTCTGAAATGTCCCTGACGGATCTGGGCGAAGGCCGGTATGTGGCCGATGGGGGAAAATATTACATCGGCAACGGCAATGAAGCGGCTATGGTTTCCACCTTTGCCAAGGATTCTGAAACGGATGAATATGTCTTTTTCGTGGTGGATTCACAGCATGAACATTACGAATGTGTTCAGAATGTGGTGGCCTGGCAGGGGTATGTGGCGGAGTATGCCTTAAACAGCTATCCCATCACTGAAGAAGACATCCTTACCAAAGGAAGGGATGCGTGGGATTCGGGCCTCAACACCATCAATGTGGGGAAATTCAACCTGGGCTGGGGCAGCATCGGCATTTGCACCCATGCGTTTTACGAGGCCATCACCCATGCGGCTCACCGCAACCTGTATGGGAAGTGGGTCACGGATTTCCCCCATATCCAGCAGTATTTTGTGGATGCCTATGCGCGTCTTACGGCCATGAAGGTTTTTGCCTCGCGGGCCAGCGACTACATGCGTTCCGCCTCATCCGAGGACCGTCGCTATTTGCTCTATAACCCCATGGTTAAGATGAAGGTCACCACCCAGGGGGAAGAGGTTATCAACCTGCTATGGGATGTGATCGCGGCCAGGGGATACGAGAAGGATACCTATTTTGAAATGGCCGCACGCGAAATCCGGTCTCTCCCCAAGCTGGAAGGGACTGTCCATGTGAACATGGCGCTCGTCATTAAATTCATGGCCAACTATTTTTTCAACCCGGATGAATTTCCGCTTATTCCCAGACGGGATGATCCCACAAACGACGATTTTATGTTCAACCAGGGGCCGACCCGGGGATTGGGCAAGATCCGCTTTCACGATTACAACCTGGCTTACGACAGTGTGGGCCTGGCCAACGTCAACCGTTTCAAGGAGCAGATCTCGTTGCTCAAAGAATTCCTCATGATGGCTGCCCCGGAGAAGGAACAGCTCAAAGATATCGATTTTCTGTTGAACCTGGGGGAACTCTTCACACTGGTGGTCTATGGTCAGCTCATCATCGAAAAATCGAAAATGGATAGGATGGGAGACGGTCTTGTAGAACAGATTTTTGACGTCATGATCCGGGATTTTTCAAAATTCGCGCTGCAGATTTACGCCAAGCCCGGCACATCTGAAAAACAGATGGCCCTTTGTATGAAGATGATCAAAAAGCCCATTGCCGACAGGGAACGTTTTTTGAATATCTGGGAAAATCATGTGTACTGCTTGAAAGACAACTATGAAATGAATCCGTAGCGCGAAAATGGGAAAGGGGAAAACAATGGCTTATCGATACGACAAACCGGACAACCTGGTGGACCTCATTGAAGACAGCGTCAAAGCATATGGCGAAAGGCCCGTTTTCGGCACGAAGAGCACTCAAGGTGACTATGAGTGGATTACTTATGGGGAGTTGGGTGATCGCATAGATAACCTGCGCGGTGGTCTGGCCGGTGCGGGCGTTCAAAAAAATGATGCCGTGGGCATTATTGCCAACAACCGAACCGAGTGGGCTGTTTGCGCCTTTGCCGCCTATGGCCTGGGCGCCCGATATATTCCCATGTACGAAAACGAACTGGAAAAAATATGGAAATATATCATCAACGACAGCGGCATCAAATGGCTGCTGGTGTCTTCGCCGGAGATTTACGAAAAAGTGACGGCATTCAAGGATGAAACCCCGGCGCTCGAAAAGGTCTTCGTCATTGATGCGACAGGTGAAAACAGCATGGCCGAACTGGAACGGCAGGGGAAAGCCAATCCTGTGAAATCCATAAAACCGGAACGCTCCGATATCGCTGTTCTGATCTACACCTCCGGTACCACCGGCAGCCCCAAAGGGGTACTCCTTTCCCACGGCAATTTTACGAGCAATGTTCATGCCGCAAAGAAACTGTATCCCGACCTGGGTAAAGATGACCGGGGGCTGTCCATCCTGCCGTGGGCTCACTCTTTTGGTCAAACGGCTGAATTGTATTTTTATTCCCATGTGGGGGGATCCGTGGGTTTCGTGGAAAATGTAACGACCATTGCGGAGGATATGGGAAAAGTAAAACCCACCTACCTCATTGCCGTTCCCAAGATCTTTAACAAGATATACGCCGGGCTGGGTGCCAAGATGAATGAGACCGGGGGCCTGGCGAAGATGCTTTTCACCATGGGTGTTGAGAGCGGTAAAAAACGCAGGGAACTGGCGGCAGAAGGTAAATCATGTTTTCTGACAGACCTGAAATTCAAAATGGCTGACGCCATCGTTTTCAAAAAGATTCGAGAGCGGTTTGGTGGCAGGCTCAAGGGCTCCATCACCGGCAGCGCCACAATGAATGTGGAGATCAGCCATTTTTTCTCCGATATCGGCGTACCTGTTTATGACTGCTATGGGTTGACTGAGACCACGCCTGCGGTCACCATGAACTGCCCCACAGCTCACAGACCCGGCACCGTGGGGCGAGCCATCGACCAGGTGCGGGTGGAGATCGATCCGGTTTTATCCGAAAAGGGAAGTGACGACGGAGAAATTATCGTCTATGGCCCCAACGTCATGCAGGGTTACCACAACAACCCCGGGGCTACCCAAGAGGTGATGACCGAAGACGGGGGATTCAGGACCGGTGACCGGGGGCGCCTGGACAAGGATGGCTATCTCTACATCACGGGACGTATCAAAGAGCAATACAAACTGGTGAATGGAAAATATGTTTTCCCC
>JABGPV010000760.1 GCA_018644785.1 Deltaproteobacteria bacterium
CCCGATTTATCGGGGCTTTTTTCTGACTTTAAGATGAAAGTAATAAACGTAACTGTATTTGGCTGGTTGGCAGAGTGGTTATGCAGCGGCCTGCAAAGCCGTGGACGGCGGTTCGATTCCGCCATCAGCCTCCATACGTTACTAAGAAATTACCATGACTTAGTTTGTCTATAGGGTAAAAGTAGAACCTGTAGCAAAAATCATTTTAAAAGATTATCCTGATTTCATGCCCGGGTGGCGAAATTGGTAGACGCAAGGGACTTAAAATCCCTCGGCTTAACGGCCGTGCCGGTTCGATTCCGGCCCCGGGCACCATATTTACTTATTGTAAATCAATAAGTTGCTAAAAAAGCCGCACTAGATGCGGCTTTTTTTTCGTCATTTTTTAACATTAGTTGATTAAATCATGAGCAACAAAAAAACAATAAAAGTTCTATTCGTTTGCATGGGCAATATATGTCGGTCTCCTTCTGCTGAAGGGGTTTTCCACAAGCTTGTAGACGATTTGAAATTATCTTCTGAAATAGAAATAGATTCCGCAGGAACTCATGCTTATCATGTTGGAGAGTCACCTGATCGACGTGCTCAGGCAACCGCTTTGTCTAGAGAAGTAGACCTTTC
>JABGPV010000761.1 GCA_018644785.1 Deltaproteobacteria bacterium
GTATGACATCAAGCAAAACCAGTGATGGATGAACTTCTTCAGCGATTTTAAGGCATCCGTTTCCGGTTGTTGTTTCAATGACATCATAACCGGCCTCCCTCAAAACACGGCTGGTAATGGACAGCATTTGAGGGTCATTGTCCACGATGAGAACTTTAGTCTTTTTTTCCATGACGTTATTCCACCTTTTTGCGCGAACCTGAACGAACCAATATTGCACGGCCAATAGCTAACCGCTGATTGCATCTTTTAGTACCTGGTTTTCTGTCACAAAAAAGGCTACGGACACAAAGCGGGACAATATCGCCAGGACTTCCTTCGGCTTGTGC
This sequence comes from Deltaproteobacteria bacterium, assembly GCA_018644785.1. The sequence continues at coordinate 330 of JABGPV010000761.1, forward strand.
TCATGGCCGAAAATCAAACAGATGTTTCATATGGGAAAGGTCGCATCAGGCCAAGCGATTCGGAGACCATCAATTCTCAAATCTGATCTTGAATGCGGTTCCCCCATCCCTGTTCAGCTCTAACGTACCATCAAGCTGATTTTCCGCCAATATCTGTACAAGTTGTAGCCCCAGGGATTCTGTTTTCCCAATATCTATTTCCGCCGGTATGCCGATCCCGTCATCACTCACTGTCAGCTCGATCTCATCGGAATTTATTGCCTTAAGCACAATATCGATTCCCCCTTCTCGG
>JABGPV010000762.1 GCA_018644785.1 Deltaproteobacteria bacterium
ACTCAGTAAAATTTTCATTACACAACCCTCCTCTTTTGGTTTTGGCACAATATAAATGAAATATCCCTATGATATTCTACCTTAATGATAGGCTACTTTCCACGATAATCAGGTTACATATCTCTCTTCAGTCAGATACCGGTTCATGTGACCGTTGAGCAACGTGACGATTCGGAGCTTTTTGTCGGCCTTCTTCGCTTCCCGCTTAGCAAAATAGACGTTTGCCCCCGAACCCCGTGTTGCCGGTGCTCGATTCTATGATGGTGGCACCGGGCTTGATTCTTCCCGACTTTTCGATTCCCCCGTAAACTTCATCAGGAATCGCATCACCTTCGTCCAAAATGAAAAGCAGGTACCAACTGTTTTTACCTGAAGATTTGGCCGCTCTCTGGCTTTCGGTTCCAATGATACCTTGTGAATCCGCACTGTTTCTGGCAGGATAGAAAAGTGACATGGGCGAGAGTCGCGCACTGACTCCAGTTTGAGAACGGACATTTAAGGGCCTCGGCAAACGTGAAACGGACGGAATATTTGGAATTGAGCCCGTGGAATCAGATTTAAAGATATGTGAAACCGCCTGATATTTGTTGGACTGCCATCGTCAAAGGAGATCGAAAATG
>JABGPV010000763.1 GCA_018644785.1 Deltaproteobacteria bacterium
ATAAAAAATCTCCAACAAACACATTCACCCGACCGCATATCGCGCTCGGTGGATTCAAGTTATGTGCTCATTGCACATTCATCTTAAGGGCAGCATCCCAGTAGCGGCGGGTGATGTCGGTGTTATGGGGCAAAATAGCACTGTGAGTGAATATGGCTAAAAAGGAAATATTGCTGAACGGCATTGTTGTTGGATCAGTTGAGTCAACAGGTGACAATGAAAAAGCTAAGCCGCGCCGCTGATTTAGGCGTTCGCTGGCAAACAGAATTCAATTGCCTTGACAAAGTTAACTTACATGTTAACATTAAAATATGAGAGAGATAAAATTTTATAAATCAAAATCAGGCAAGTGTCCAGTTGAAGGATTTATAGATACGTTATCATCAAAGCAATCACAAAAAGTAACCTGGGTATTGCAACTTATTGAAGAATTACCATCCGTTCCATCTAAATATCTTAAAAAACTCGTAAACACAGATGATATTTGGGAAGTGCGTATTGTGATGGCAACAGATACCTTTAGATTGCTTGGTTTTTTTGACGGTTCTCCATCTCATAGTCTTGAATCATGCATTTTAAAAGAAGTCACAAAAAACGCCTCGACAAGCTATAAAAACAG
>JABGPV010000764.1 GCA_018644785.1 Deltaproteobacteria bacterium
GAGCATCACGCTGGGGTCGTGGAGAACAGCACGTCCAATAGCAAGACGCTGCTGCATTCCACGAGAATATGTACGGACGAGGTCGTCCCGCCGCGAAGCGAGTCCCACCATCTCCAGCACTTCGTTGATGCGTGTATCTACATCGGGCAGGTTATACATCCGTCCATAAAACTTCAGGTTTTCTGTAGCGGTCAGGTCAACGTAGAGTAAGGGCTGATGGGAAACAACGCCCAAGCGGCGACGAACGTCTGCGGCGTCTTTGGGGAGTTGAAAACCGGCCACGTTAACCGCACCCATCGAAGGGCGTGCAAGCGAGGCAAGAATGCGCAAAAAGGTGGTTTTGCCTGCGCCATTGGGGCCGATTAAGGCGACGAATTCTCCATCATCAACAGAAAAATCCATACCGCGCAGGACAGTTTTTAAGCCGAAGCGTTTGACAAGTTTGCGAACTTTAATCATAAAATTGTTTTACCACAGAGCGCACAGAGAGCACGGAGAATTTTTAAACAGAAAAAACTTTGTGATCTCCGTATTCTTTGTGGTGAATTTTTTAGACCAATTCCTTCAATTGCGCTTTTAACGCTGCACGCCGTTTCTTATAAACTTCTTTTTCCATAT
>JABGPV010000765.1 GCA_018644785.1 Deltaproteobacteria bacterium
GTCTTTCCAGGGTTTTGCTCATGGCTTCGTCGGTCGCTTTTAAATTTCGCCATGAATTGATTGCTGCGACATTATGATTGATTCTTAAGCCCATGATGTGTCCCTTTTAATCTGGTTTATAAGTGTCAATAACAGTTAATGATTCCTGTCTCCCTTATCGGAACGGGATTTCAAAACTTTAATGGTAAATGGATATTCATTCCGGTTCTAATCATCTCTTGGTTACTTATCGGCATTTGAAACCGAAACTTTAAGAAAATTGATACTAATTTTCCCCGGGGAACCCCTATTGACCTAATCAACCAATATTTCAGTTGGTTGCGTAGGATTCTCAGCAAACCGAAATAAGTCATTGTACTTAGGGATCGTACAAAAAAAACTTGGCATAATCTGTCCGCAAAAGTCCCATAGAGACGGAACATTTTGCGAACAGAAAGTGAAGTAATTTATGAGCCGACCCCCAGAGTAAGGAAGCGGTACAACAAAAGAGATAAGAATAAGGGAGAACAGAGGGAGGGTGAGCAATTAGAGGACGGACGGATGATTCCTAAGGCAGAATCTCAGAATTCAAATTCGTTGGTATAAAGGGCAACTCAACAACCGGTATAACGGGAGAGG
>JABGPV010000766.1 GCA_018644785.1 Deltaproteobacteria bacterium
GTACAGTGGGCCATCGCTGCTGACGCCCCTCCCTTCCTAAAAGCCATGATGCCGATTATGGTAGGACCCCAAGTCTTTACCTCAACATACCCCGATGGTGCTTTTGGTCTTTGCCTGCGGGTTTCTTCCACCTATGGCGTTTATTTCAAGACTCAATTTCTCAAACAACCTATCGGGAAGAAGATATCATCGGTACTGATATTACCGATTACATGAAAACCGGCTTTTCCAAAGCCACCTTAAGGCTTGCCGAATAGTAATTTCCTGTTTTCGCCGGATGTATCGAACGTAATATCCTCACCGCCGCTAAACGCCGCAGGCCGGGAATAGTCGATGTTCCTATTTATTTATTGACATGAGCGAATTGGCTGACCATTGGGGAGCGATTCATTTATCGAAACCTTGGAGGGCAGACTGGACAGAATATTGAGGCCTCGAAAACCGGGAAGGAAACCCAAAACAAGGGTCAAATAGATATACTGTCCCCACAATCAAAATTGAACCGGTTGAACCATTCCCTTCTCATTTCCAGCGGCCGGTGTCTGCATGCACCCGACGGTGTATCCCAGCCCCATTCGACCGATACAACCCAGGTTGCAGGCAATGCACTGCCGGATG
>JABGPV010000767.1 GCA_018644785.1 Deltaproteobacteria bacterium
GTGAAAACCACGCTACTAAACAACATCATCGATCTCGAAAATGAGCTCAAGGCCCTGCGGAAAAAAGTGAAAGCGGGAACCCCTGACAAAGAGATGGGAGAGGAGCAGATCGATCAGTTGCAATACATCCAGGAAGAGCTCAAATCCGTTTTGGAATGATGCCTATTGAATGTGTCCGGATCATGGCAGTTCCATGCTTGACTTTATGGGCCAAACACACTAGCCTTCTCTAGTTTTAAAACGCCCTTTAAGTGTCTCGGCGCATCGGAATTTTTCAACATCATCGGGCAGTAAGAAAAGAAAGGTTCACGAAACCTGAACGCCATGAAAAGGGTTTCTTTCGACCGAAAAGTGGCGGGCGTTCTCCTGGCCGCCGGAGCATCCAACCGCATGGGCACCCTGAAACAGCTGTTGCCCGTTGCGGGTGTGACCCTTGTTGAAAGGGCACTGACCACCGCCCTAAAATCCCGACTGGACCGCCTGGTGCTGGTTTTGGGGCACCGGGCCCCTGAAATCGAGGCGGCACTGGGCGGGGTTACGCGAGATCCGAAATTGACCGTCGTCCATAACCGACGTTACCGGGAAGGCATCAGTTCTTCCCTGGTTGCGGGAATTCGG
>JABGPV010000768.1 GCA_018644785.1 Deltaproteobacteria bacterium
CTTTCTTATTAGGTGATTCATCAACTACACTTGAAAGTACGAACCCGAAGACATAGGTGCTGGCTCCATCTAAAAGGACAAATATATCGTAAGGATTATCTTCTACAAATATAAATTTTTCATTGACTCTAATGGCTATCCACGCTTCATTCACTTCAAATTGATCAGGGGTAAGCATAATATAAAATCCTTTTCATATATTTTGATTTAACAACTTAGCTATGCAGCAAAGTTTCCATGGGAATTTCCTATTCATTAAGCCTACGTTCCAAATGAGAATCATGCCAGTCCTCGAGGATTTCATATTGGGTTTTTTCCTGGCCGTCCTGGCAGGTTTTGGGAAAGCGGCTCATTTTCTAAGTCACGGGCGTTTATTGCAATTTGCTATTATGGTACCCTGATCTTGCTGGCATATCAACGATTTCTTGGAAAGCCTTGGAGCATATTTCAGTTTTAACGTGTTAAGATTGAATCTTCCTTAGAAAAACGACACCCTGTCGCTTTTTTTCTATTTCCAGTCGGGAAGCACGCAATCCAATAATTCTTGACAAATCATAACTGAAATTGTTTACCATTGCCGGGATTGAGAAGCAAAAAAATTACATCGGGATATTGAAG
>JABGPV010000769.1 GCA_018644785.1 Deltaproteobacteria bacterium
GAAGTGTTGTGCCAGCAGGGTGATATCCCCGGTTCTCTCCCGCAGCGGCGGCACCAGAATGGGAAAGACATTGATGCGGAAGTACAGGTCCGAGCGAAACCTGCCAGCAACCACCTCCTTTTCCATGTCACGATTGGTGGCAGCGATCAGGCGAAAATCGGAGTGCAGCGTCTTGCTGCTCCCCACCCGTTCGAACTCCTGGTTCTGAAGAACTCTCAGCAGTCGAACCTGAACCTCCAGTGGCAGTTCCCCGATCTCATCCAGAAACAGCGTTCCCCCGTGGGCCTGTTCAAAACGACCGATTCGTTGTGCAGAAGCGCCGGTAAATGCCCCTTTTTCATGACCGAACAATTCACTGGTGATCAAACTTTCGGGCAAAGCGCTGCAGTGGACCTTGATAAAGGGTTTTTGATGGCGCAGGCTCTGGTTGTGAAGGGCCTGCGCCACCAGATCTTTTCCCACTCCGGTTTCTCCCAGGATCAACACAGCGGTATTGGTGCCAGCCACCTGCCTGGTTTTTTGGGTCACCTCGATAATGCCCTGGCTCTGGCCGACGATGTGCTCACCTGATGCCAGATCTACCAACTCTTCGGTTGATTCGGCCTGGGCCAAGGCGG
>JABGPV010000077.1 GCA_018644785.1 Deltaproteobacteria bacterium
TCTGACTGACCGAAAACACCAGTTCCCGGCCAATGCCGGGCCAGGTGAAAACCGTTTCCGTCAGCGCCCCTCCGTTGATGGAAAAAGCCAGGCTCAGCCCGACGCTGGTGACCACCGGAAGCGCCGCGTTGGGGGCTGCGTGTTTGTTCCGAATCATTTTTTCATCAAGGCCCTTGGCCCTTGCCGTGAGGATATAATCCTCTTTAAGGGTTTCCAGCATGGCGCTTCGCATAATCAGGAGATAAGCGCCGAAATGGATCAGAAACAGGGTGGAGAGCGGCAACACCATATGGTAGAGCACATCCAGCGCTTTGGTGATGAAACCGTTGTCAGGGTCCAGCCACACCTCCTCCGAGATCATCCCGTTTATGGGAAACCAACTGAATTTATAAGCAAAAATCCAGATCAGGATCAACGCGAGCCAAGGCAGAAAGAGCGTATGGGTCACCAGGGCCCCCACAGTCATGATGCTGTCGGTCTTTTTCCCTTTGTACCAGGACGCAATTTTGCCCAGGAAAATACCCACCAGGGCGGATAAAATAATGCCGGTGGTAAAGAGTAAAACCGTATTGGGCAATCGGGCCCATATAATATCCACCACCGGCTCCCCGTAGTGAAATGAATACCCGAATTGACCCTTAAAAAAATTCTTGAGGTATATGAGGTACTGTACTCCCAGGGGTTTATCCAGCCCCAGTTGTACAATCAGACGTTCTGAATCTTCAGGTGTCATGTCCGGATCCACCATTCGGGAAACCGGGTCCCCCGGCGCCAGGCGGAACAGCAGGAACAGTACCGTGAGGATCACAAAAAAAATGACGGTGATCTGGGCCAGCCTGCGGAGAATGTATTTTCTGAGTTCCATGGCAATTCATCCGGACGAAAAGACGTAAGCACGCTCGTTCCCACGCTCCAGCGTAGGAACGAGAAAACTGATACCCAAATTTAAAGCGGTTTCAGCTGGCAGAAAGACCACAGGTTGCCAACCCCACCGAGCATTTGAACCCAACCCGTGAATTTGCCTTTCCGGGCGGCCTCAATCAGTTTTGGATTATACAGGGGCATGTAGGGTACATCACCCATGATGATCTTCTGCATTTCCCAGATGAGTTTTCGCCGTTCGTCCCGGTTCATGGTTTTCGCGGATTGGTTCGCAATTTTATCAAATTGCGGATTGTTATAACCGCTCATGTTCCAGCCTCTGCGCTTGTCGTTTGTTGAAATAAAAAAGTTTCTCAGATAATCGGGATCCAGGGACAGGCTGCCGTATCCCAGGATAAATGCATCGAAATCCCTGCGCACTTTTACCTGTTCGATCAGTGCTCCGAATGCCATGGGTTTGGAATATGCGGGTATGCCCAACATTCTGAGCCATTCCTGCATCATCATGCCGCACATGGCGCGATGGGGGTCATAATCGGCGGGTGGCGTCAGGATGGTGAATTTCTCCATGAGCTTCCCGTCAGGCAACATGATGCCGTCGCCGTTAACCACATTCCCCGAGTTGTCGATGGGGGGAATCTTCCAGGTGTAACCGGCATCTGAAAGAATCTGGTAGGCTTTTTTGATTCGGCCTTCCCGGCTGAGCCCCACACCATACTTTGGAACATCCGGGCAATACCAGAACGTGTTACCGGGAGGAATAATGGAATACATTTTCAAGCCATACCCCTGGAGGATCCGTTTGATGATAAAGTCTTCCCCCACCAGGGTTGCCGCGGCCCGCCGAAGACTGGCATCATTAAAGGGTGGTTTTCTCACGTTAAACCCGAGGTAATAAAGTGCACTTTTTTCGTTGGTGAAGACCTCCATATCAGGGTTCGCTTTCAGGTCTTCCATATATCCCGGCTGAATGCCCCACCAGAACATATCGATGCTCCCTTTCTTCAATGCCAGGATAGCGGCATCTGACGTACCATAGACCTTGAAAATGATCCCGTCGATGTGAGGTCCTAAAAGGTGTCCGCTGATGGTTTTGCCGGAGCCGAAAAAGATCTCGTTCTTTATCACGTAAATGTAGGCGCCCGACCGCCAGTCCTTTAACGTAAAAGGGCCGCTGCCGATGGGCTTCTTAACTTTGTGCCGCAAAAGTGTTCGAAGGGGCTTTTCCGTCCCTTTAGCCTTTTTGATCACTTCCTCCCATTGCTTTTTCTGTACAATGGGCGTGGTGAGCGATCGGGAGACAAAGATGGCATAGGGACTTTCCAGATAGAATTTTATGGTTTGTTTGTCCGGGGTTTCAATTTTTTTGATAAACTTCCACTTGGAAATATATCGGGGCACTTTGAATTCCTGAATAATACGCACGGTAAAGGCCACATCTTCGGAAGTCAATTCCGTGCCGTCCGACCACCTGGCAGGTTTGAGTTTAACCGTGTAGCAGAGATTTTTTGAATCAAACTCAGGTGGTGCTGCCGCCAGCCAGGGAACCAACTCCAGCGTCTTGGGATCCCTCACATATAGGGGTTGATAGATCAAACCCAGGATTTTCAGTGACCAACGATCACCGGCTCTCCAAATGTTCAAGGTTTTGGGCTCTTGCAAAACACCCATTTTGAGCATATCCGCGGCGGAAACTTTCGATACTGAAAAATGAAGACTCGCCATCAGCATCAGGATACACAAAATCATTGTGATCCACGAACCAGACAATCTGTTTGTTTTTCCATTCATACGGCGCATTTGTCATCCTTTCTTCTGTTGAACCTTTGGGTTAGGGGCGAAGAACCATTCGCCCGTTATGTACGTCCAGTCCAGCACAGACAGGCGGACACAGGGGTCCGCCCCTACAGTTCCGAAACCTTCTGCTCAATGAAATCGACCACCCTGGCTTCGATCTTTACCCCATCCAAACGGTTAATCCGTGGAATTCCTCCGGGGCTCAGACAATTGATTTCTACCATCTTATTACCGATCACGTCAACCCCTACGAAAAACAGACCCTCTTTTCTCAAGCTGTCCCTGATCACCTGGCAGATGGCGCGATCCTGGTCCGTAATGTCATGTTTATAGGCCCGGGCGCCCGCGTGGATATTGGTTCGAAAATCCCCCTTGCTCGGTTTTCGCCGCATGGCGCCCACAATTTCCCCATTGAGCAAAAGGATCCGTACATCACCTTTTGTCTGAACTTCTTCCAGATATTCCTGGACCATGATCGGTTCCCGCTCCGGGTATGCCCGATAGGCCCGTACATAATAGTTGATCAGGGAATTCAGATTTTCCTGGTCCTTGAGGCTCACCTTAATCACCCCTTCGCCACCGTAGCGTTGAAGGGGCTTTACCACCATGGCACCGCCGAAATTATTGATGATTTTTCTGAGGCGTGCCGGATCACGAGACACATGGGTCTCAGGAATAATCTCAGGGAAATTAAGGATATAGAGTTTGCTGTTGGCCCTGATTTGACCCGTCGTGTTGTTGATCATAAACACCTTGTCGCTGACCGATGACAAAAACTCCATGGTTTGATAAACCATGGGCGGATTTTTTCTCAAAAAGAGCGCATCCAGATCAGCTATGGTCTCAAAAATGAGTTCATCTTTTTTGAGACAGTGTATCAACGAGCGCCAATTCTTTTTCATGGACAGATTCGGTGATACCGAGATATTGCGCATCCTGGCCACGACCTCGTTTTCCCGAATATAAATGTCATGAGGTTCCAGGAAGTAGACCGTATGCCTCCTTTGATTACATTCATACATGAGATGACTGGTACTCTCATTTTCGGGATCTATTGAAATAAGGGGGTCCATCAAAAAAGCGATGTGCATGAAAACTCCTTAGTTTTTTGAAGTTACATAATGGATGATCCGCTTCGCGATGTCTATGCCGGTGGCGCGCTCAAGCCCTCTGAATCCCGGTGAATAATTCACCTCAATCACTTTGGGCGAATCATTTTTCTGAAACATGATATCACAGCCCGAGATTTCAAGGGCGAGGGCACGGGATGATTGCACGGCCAGTCTCGAAAGACCCGGGCTCAGGGTCAGCAACCGTCCCTGTCCCGTGATATGAATGTTGGTCCTGAAATCCCCCGGATTTGGCTTTAAAGACATGGCCCCTAAAACCCGGTCTCCCAGCACAAAAGCGCGAATGTCTGTACGACCTTCAGGCGGGATATATTCCTGAACCAGAATCCCCCGTGTGTTATCCATGAGATTGTTCATAACAAAAGAAGCGGTGGCCTGGTTCTCAACCAGCATAACCCCGTTGCCCTGGCGGCTGCTGGGCATTTTGGCCACAACCGGATATCCGCCCAACTGTTCCACAGACCGTTCAAAACCTTCCCGGGTTACCACCAGGTAAGTGTCAGGAACACTGACACCTTGACTTGCCAGGCGTTGAAGGCCCATAAATTTGTTTCGCGCCATCAGTATCGATTCAAAACCATTGACCACTCTGGTTCCGGAAAGCTCAAAGTGCCTCACCGCCGACAGGGCATAGTCGTTGATGGTCGCCCCCACTCTCGGCAAAAGGATGTCCGGCAAATCAACCTCGGGCAATTTGACCGTCTGTTGGCCCTCTTGAATGCAGGAAAGACAATCCCTCGTATGGATGAGCGAAATCCTGTGGCCCATTTCAACCGCTGCCGCCATGAGCCTGCTGTTGGGGTGGTATGTTTCATCTCTTACGCTGAGAATGGCGACATGCATTAGTGGATCATCCCTCCCATCTTTTTGAGTATGGGCTCTATTTCCAAAGAGGATGGACCGGCGGATGGATGTTCTCTCAAGGTCAGCTGCAACTGCCGTTTCAACCTGAAAAGCTCTTTTATATCCCCTTGTGCATACCCTTCACCCCTAAGCATTTTATAGATTTCTTCCACATAGGATTGGCCATCGGTAAAGCTTTCGGGGATCAACTCAATCATTTGCATCAGAAGGCGGGATGCTTCTACCGAATCCATGGTCTCATGGGCCCATGCCAGACCGAGACCTCTCAGATTCAGCGCTTTGCGCTCCTCATGCACCAGGGTATTTGCGGTGTAATAGAAGAGATAGGGCTGATAATAAGGAAGACCGGTTTCGTTTATGAAATCAATGGTTTCAAAAAATGTATCGCGCGTTTCCCCCGGGTAACCGATAATAAAACTGCCGCGGCTGATAATGCCATGATCATTGAGCAACCCAATGGCGTCAAGAGACTGCTGACAGCTGAGGTGTTTATCCATATTATCCAGAATGGTCTGGCTCCCCGATTCCAGCCCCAGATCCACAAACTCACACCCCGACTGCTTCATCAGCTTTACGAGCTCGGGCGTCAAAGCGCTTGCGCGGGCAAAGGACGACCACGAAAATGAGAATTTTTCATGGATCATCATACGAAGAACCGCTTTAATTCGGTCACTTCTGGCGGTGAAGTTATCATCCGTAAACCGCACATGCCGGACGAAACCTAAACTGTTGATGGCTTTCAGTTCCTGCCGAAGGACCTCCAGAGACCTGTAATTCACCTTCGGGAACAACCAGTGGTAAGTGCAGAAGCGACAGCGGTAATAGCATCCCCGGCTGCTGTTGACCGGAAGGGTATGGCGCAGATAGGCTTTTGGAATTTCTTGCCAGTCAATGGCTGTCTCGTCCATGTGAATCTCTTCTTCAAGCCGGGCGGTGAAAGTCACACAGCCTTTTTCATCAAAATAGGCCAGGTTGGGAACGTTGCTTAAATCATCCCCCTTTTCAAGGGCTTTAAGCAGTTTTACAAGACTCTGCTCTCCCTTTGCCTCCACAACAAATGCATCCACTTTTTCGCGGAAGGTGGAGAGGAAAGTAAGGGTCCCTTTTGTGAGATTCTCCCCCGCGTGCATGACCTTTTTGACCAGCATGCCGCCGGCAATGACCGCAACATCGGGCGCCATGGTCTTAATTTTGGCGGCCATTTCCTTGATGTCGTTCATCAGGATAAAATTTGAGGAAATGCAGATCGCCAGGGGGGATTCATGAAGCAACCCCTCCAGGTCGCCCGTGGCATAGTTTTGAATGATAATGGGGTCGTATCCATGGGCCTTCAGGTATTGGTGCATATAAATGCCGTTTAAGGTTACCGTATTGGCCAGTGAATAGTGCCGGGTCACAGTGTCGGGGGCAATCTTCACAGGGCGGGAATCGGCTCTCACATAATTCATGAGATCCAGCAAATCCATGTACCGCCCCTCCATAAACAACAGGGAGGCACGTGTATTTTCATGCACCTGTGCTTGCATGGCAGGGAGATCCAGGCCCGGAAACCGGTGCGACTGCCGTTTCGCTCTCTCGGCTGCACCCGCCATCCTCTGCTTCAACTGAGCATCATTGTTCAGGGGCTGATTCTGAGCTATAAAGATAACTTTCGGACGACTCAAGGGGGGGGCCACCTCCAAAAACGAAACGAACAACGGCACCTAATGGGCAACCGGACTGGCGGCATGTTAGGGAAATGACAAAGCAAAGTCAACAACAATGCAGTTTAGAGGCCCACAAAAAGTGCTGCTATGCATGAGCACCGTCAGACATGGAAAAGGTTTTGACCATGTCGGGATATTTATTGATGAGCTTTCTGGACTCCACGTAAATACGCGGGTCTTTGGGTTCCTTGCGGACCAGCATGGATAAAATTTCAATGGCTTTTTCCGGTTGCCCCCGCATTTCGTGGATCTTTGAAATGCCTAAGAAAGCATATTTGTCATACCCGATTGCCATGGCCTTCTTATAATTGGTCTCCGCCATGCTGAGATCATTTAACCGAATGTAGGAATCCCCGATCCGGCTGAGACCTACCCTTCGGTCCATGCCGTTTTCCAGGGCTCTGTTCCAGGCGCCGATGGCGGATGTAAATTCTTTCTTTCCCCGCAGGCAGTCGGCCTTTCCATGCCACGCGTGTGAATTCCTGGGATTGATCTTGAGTGCTCGATCATAAAGATGGATCGCTTCTTTAAAAGCCCGCCTTTTCCGATGAATATTCGCCGCCGCCGTAAGGGCGATTACGGAATTGGGGGATGTCTCAAGCACCCGTTCAAAAAATTCAAGGGCTTTGTCATCCTCTTTTTCGCTGACCGCAATTTGACCCAGACCCATGAGGGCAAAGGCATCACAGGGATTCTTTTTGAGTGCCATAAAATAGTATTTTTTTGAACCCTCAAAATCTCCCTTTTTCTTCAGGCAATCGGCCACCCTCGTCATGGTCTTGTAATCATAGGGGCGAAGTTTCAGGCAGCGAAACCAGGCATCAAGTGCTTTGTCCAGATCTTTCAATCCTCTGTGGGCATCCCCCACTCCCACGAGCGCATGCCAGTTATCACGTTCAACCGAAAGGCACTCTCTGTAAAAACCGATTGCCGCTTCAAAGGCCCGGGATCTTCGTTTAAGGTCACCAAGCCCTACAAGGGCATAGGTATTGTATCGATCCAGATTCAGGAGCTCTTGATACGTTTCTTCAGCTTGTTTAAGTTTTCCTTGCTTTTTAAGTTGATGGGCCAGTTTTCCAAGATCCAACAGTCTCTTTTTCATTGGTTGTTATCCTCCCTGTATCACTTTTGTGATCATAGTCCCTCTGGTCCATCATGGCAACCCGCAATTTTATGCTTTCCCATAGGAAAAAAATAAAATATGCTGGCGGCTCTTTATGGTAATTTACTGGAGGCCACGAACCATGATGATTGTTCAGATATATGAAATCCAGACCCCGCAGGAAGCGGAAAAATGCATTGAAGCGGGGGTGGATCACCTGGGGAGCGTTATTCTGAGTCAGGATAAGTGGCGCCTGCCGCTTCTGCGGGAGACCGTAATGTTGACCGAAGGGACCCTGCACAAAAGCAGCATGATCCCTCTTTTCCGGGATTTGGACACCGTTTGCCGGGTACTTGATTACTACCGGCCCGATTACATCCATTTCTGTGATGCCCTGACGGACGTAAATGGGAAAATCGCCGGATTGGGAAAATTTGTCGAATTTCAAGAAACCGTGAAAGAGAAATTTCCCGAAATCGGCATCATCCGATCCATCCCCATTCCGAGAAAAGGGGAGGCTCCCGATTTTCCATCCCTTCAGATGGCCGAGGCATTTGAACCGTTAAGCGATGTCTTTCTGACCGATACTTGGCGGGAAGATGCGCCGGTGGAAGGCTTTATAGGCATAACGGGTGAAACGGTAGATCGGGAAACAGCCCGGAAACTTGTTCTACAAAGTAGGATCCCGGTCGTTCTGGCCGGCGGGCTGTCCCCTGAGAATGTGCAGGATGCGCTAACATCGGTAATGGCTGCGGGGGCCGACAGCTGCACACTAACCAACCGGGTAGACCATTCGGGTTCACCCATCCGATTTGAAAAGGACTTTGGCAAAGTCGGTGATTTTGTCAAAGCAGTGCGGGAGGTGGAGGCGCTGCTGCTGGAGGAAAAAGAAGAAAAATCGGCGCACCTGGCGTCTTTAAGGGAGGCGCTCCTGGATCGGGAAAAGGCTTTGCCGGCCCATTCGGTGCGACCCCATCAGCTATTGGCCATCGAGGCCCTGGAAGATGAAATTGAGGCGCTTGAAAAGGAAGTTTCCCGATTCAATATGATTTAAAAAAGGCAATATTCAAAAATATTTTCCCAGGTACTCGTCCCGGTCCATAGCAGCCCATGTTGAGGCGTCCGGGAAGTTCAGCGCCTTTTCGGCATAGTCGAGGAGTTTATCGTAGTCAAACCCCATTTCCAGCTTCTCATAATATTTTTCGAGCAGCCGTTTTGGCCGCTGATCCCCGAATCTGCAGGGGGCCTGGAGGGTTGGAATGCCACTTTTTTCAACCTGATGCCTGATATCGCGGCCATCGTACCGCACAAGCGGCCTGAAAACCGCGTAACCTTCCTTCATCTTCAGGTACGGATGAAATCGCTGGGCCGTTTCCATCATTCGCCGTTTGTTTCTCTCTTTTTCTTCTTCCTGGAGATCACGTAAAAGGGACGTCAACATCTGTTCCACGCCATAGCTTACGAGATCCCATAGACTGTAACTGGTGACGATAACCAGATTGTGCCAGTTTTTCACCTGTTTCTGCAAAAAAGCCCGCAACATCTCCTTTCGAATCGACTGGCATGCCAAACAGGGATTTTCTGTTGTTTCAAGAACTGCATCCGTCTCTGCCAAGTTATGCCATACGGGAATGATGCCGCGCCCTTGCCAATAAGATGAAATCCGCTTTTGCTCTTCTTGACCATATCGATGAACCGGAAAAGCCCCGGCATGGGCCTCAAACCTGAACCCGAATTCCTTCCCCGCCCTTAAGAGAAAATCCATAGCCAGGGAAGAATCTTTTCCCGCTGAAAACAGAAAAAATATCTCGTTTCCGGGAAAATTTTCAAGGATGGACCGATGTTCCATTTTCCATTGTGAATAATTTAATCCATGGTTCATTTGAGTTTCCTTTTGCATGGACCCTGATATTTTCCCTCAGGGCCGTTTTATGGTGATGGTAGGCGATATGGTCAATCGATGCAAGGACCGTCGGTTCACCTGTATTCCCAAACCGGGACCTTTAAGTGGGCCAGCCTCGCCCATTGGCCCGAAAGACACGGGTTCCATGGTCGTATTCTCTTTCAGCAGGAACCGGTCGTAAGAGCCATCACAATTTACGGCATCTTTCGAAAGAAGGCACAACGCTCTCCCCGCCGCCGAAAGGATCCCGGACTCCCCCAGGGTGCATCCGATTTGAAAGGAAAGGGGGCTTTTCCGAATGTGATCGATCATTCGGATGGCTTTTCGAAATCCGCCGCTCCTGCACAATTTGACGTTGATCATCTGATAAAAGTTTTCGTCCACTATTTTTTTTATATCCCTCAATGTGGGGGCGGATTCACAGGCCATCACAGTGATCCCTTTCGAAATCAGGTCTTCAACAAATTCGGAAAACCCGGGTGCGTCTCGTTCCATGGGTTCCTCCACGATGTTCACATTGTACTTCACAATAAGAGGAAGATGTCGAAATGCGAGATCTCGATCCCACACGCCATTGGGGTCTATTCTCAATTCACAATCATGCCCCAACAGTGAAGCAGCTGTCTCAAGTGCGTGTTGGTTCTGGTTAAGGGATTTCCCCATTTTGATCCGTATCCGGGTGATGCCAAGCGCTTTGATCCCCCTGCAGAGCATTGCGACCCGTTCTTTTTTCCCCAGGGTAACAGGGGCCCCGTAATGCACAACGTCGGTCAGGTGGGTATGGGAAAAATAATCCAAAACAGGCCTGTTTTGATATTTTCCCATTAGATCCAGGAGCGCCATCTCCATGGCGCAAATGGCGGCATTGTGCGCCTTGCCATCCGGAAACCCGTCCACAAAATTCCAAATCCGGAAAACATCTTCAAGTTCCCAGGGAAAGGATGGCTCAGACACAAAACGGATGACGTCTCTGATAACGCTTTCAGGTGTCTCGCCGGTGACAACCTTTATGGGAACACCTTCTCCGTACCCCCTCACAGCCGAAGTTTCCCCTTTCATTTCCACAACGATGATTTCGGAATGAATCCCTCCTCTTCGGGAAATTGAAAATTCCCCCATAAAGGGGAGGGCCAGGTGGTATATTTTTATTTTATCGATCCGCATACGATCCTAAAGTTCATTGGCTTGAAAATGGGAGCGGGGTTGAAGAGGCAGGGTCATAATGAAAGAGGTTCCAACATTCAGAGAGCTCTTTACCTCAACGGTTCCGCTATGATCCTGCATATTCTTGTGAACGATGGACAACCCCAAACCTGTTCCTTTGTGAAGACAGCTCTTGTGTTTTGTGGTAAAATAGGGGTCAAAAACCTTATCCAGCATTGATTCCGGAATTCCCGCACCATTATCCCTGATTTCTATCCGTATATTCCCCATGCCATCAGCAGCCGGAAGTTTTTTTGTGGAAATTTCAATTTTTCCATTTTCCGGTGTGAACTCCACGGCATTGGAAAGCAGATTCAGAACCACCTCTTTGATTTTTTCCGAATCCATCCATATCTGGCATATATTCGAACTATATTGCCGAACCACCTCGATTTTCTTTGCATTGCTCTCAGGTGAAACCAGAAGTATCATTTTGTCCACCAATTCGTGGATATGGTTAAACTCAAAATGGGTTTTCCTGGTTTTGACCAGATCAAGCAGTTCGTTGATCAGGTTGTTCACCCTGGAGGTTTCTTCCAGCGCGACTTTGTGAAACTCCTCTCTGAACTCCCTGTCATCAAATTTCTGTGGCAACAGTTGGAGAAATGTACCGATTGCGGTCATGGGGTTTTTAATTTCATGGGCCAGTCTCGCCGCGAGGTTGCCTAGAAAGGAAAACCTCTCGGCCCGGCTTAACAGGGCATGGGATCTTTTCAATTCGTCCATCTGCTCATTAAGTTTGCTGTACAGCCGTGCATTTTCAACGGCAATGGCAATCTGGGAAGAAAAAATTTCCATGGTATCCCGAATCTCTTTCGGCACACCGCCACCATCGGCGGCATCAGTGGCAATGACGCCGATGACTTTGGATCGGGTAATCAGGGGGACCACGTATACCGAACTGGGCTTTCCGAGATCCAGGATAATGTTTTCCCGGCTCAATTTCGAATCCTTCACTCTTGGAATGTATTCCGATCTTCCGGTATTGGCCACCCTTGCAATAATATTGCTCACGCGGTCCATGGAAACCCTGTACTTTTTCACTTCCTCCGGAACGCCCCCGTCAAACCCAATGCTGTGCATATACTCCAGATAACGCCCATCTTCAGTGACGAGCATGATCAAAGCACGTTCAAGCCGGCAGACTTTTGACAGGATATTCAATATGACCGTAAGCAATTGGGGGAGATCCAAGATGGAAAGGATGGCTTTTCCCGTATCCTGAATCGCCACGAGTTGCCTGATTCTCCGGTTGAGTTCCAGATTGAGCCGGTTCACTTCCTCGTATTTTTGTTCAATAATTTCTTTGTCCTTTTCCTGCTCGGTGATGATGTCTTTCAACATGGCCCGGGAGGAAAAAAACCGGGAAAGGTATTCCCGAATCAAGTTCTGGAAAGGCCACGTGATATGATACTCGCAGTAAGGATGACCTTCAAAATAGCAACGGGTTTCTTCAAGTTTCATGGGTTTGCCCAACCAGATGGTCGGCATGAAGGTGTATATGGCTTGGTTGTAAAGGCAAATGTCCTTTGACACGATCATACTTTTGTCCCAGTGAAGTCGAATGACGGTGCCGCCCCTTTCACTGGTCGTCAACTCCACTCTTTTGCTTCTGTTAAACTTGTCGTTAATCTTTTGAACATGATTGAATCCCATCTTGGATGACCAGAAGGCCTTCACAAAAATTTTCTGAATATACCCCAATGAAACATTTTTTACCGCAAATTTGCCAATGTGGTATGCAGCTCTATCGTCCTCAAGCGCATGTTTCGCCCTTTCCATCAGTTTCACGACCACTTCCGTTGAAACCCAGTTATTTTCATCGCACAAAAAACCGATGGGATCATCGAGGCCATCTATCTCGGGGTGCAGGCGGCCGGTCAGTTCCCGGAGATCACCGTCATGGTGTGCTTCCAGGTAGTTGAAAATGGGTCTGGTGTTCCTACAACTCGTTTGTTTTTCCATTCAAAGGTCGGTTCTTTTATACGGGCTTCGACTAGATGTTTCCGAAATTAGGTCTCATAACGGGTGCATAGGCCTGTTGCAAGTCTTTCTTTACTCGAACGTGAGGTGCGCCGGATCCTATGGCAAAATATTTTTTCCATTGATACCATTGCTCGGGATTGGCGTAAATGGATCTTTCAAGAAATTTTAGAACCGTTTCGCCCACGGAAAGGCGCGATGGCTGCGCCAACCGGGAAAGCATTTCAGGGTAGTCCGCCATCATCAGTTCATATTGGTCGAGATGATGCCGGTGGATAACCCCGAAAATAATTTCAGCCCCGGTCCTTTTTTGAATCACATTGATGGTCCTGTCCAGGCCGGTAATCCTTCCCAGGAAAGACATGCTTTCCTTTGCAGATGGCCGCCATTCCTCAATCTCGTCGCATTGGGTGATTAAAACCCTGTTTTCAAACAGTTCCTTTCCTGCCGCCCGCAATACCCCCCCTTCTTTGGCGCCGTCGATGAGTCTGATGCCGTACTTTTTCGCCTGATCATGCACTTTCCGTTTAAGTTGGGGAGTTTTGAATTTGGCGATCATGGAAACATCGAAACCTTTCGCGGCAAGAAGAGTGGGTATGTACTCAATGGCGCCGTAGTGGCCGGTTACAAGGACGACGCCCCTCCCCTTTTCCAGAAGCGCTCTCAATTTGTGCAAATCCTTATCGGCGATATTCCGGTTCATAAAACGGATCGCCTTTTCGGGTTTTTCATAGGCAATGAAAAGCTTTTCATAGTAATGGGAATAGATTCCTTTGAATACGTTTTTCGTGAGTTTTCTCAGGTCGCTTTTCCTTTTTCCAGGGGCCATGCTTTCCCGCACGGCATGTTCAATGCGCTGCCTTTCCTCTTTATTGAAATAGAAATAGAGTCTTCCAAAGAAGAAGACCAATACTCTGGCCGTGCTCCAGCCGAACACCGAATAGAGAAACATATTGAATTTAGACTGCAGAAAGCGACTCAGGTCCATTTTCATAACCAATCCTCCCGACTAAAAAATATGACTGTTCATCCATAGCCCCTAATCTCCTATCAACAATCATGCCAGATCCATGTCAATAAAAAAAAGTCGGAAAGAAGTGGCGGATTCCCAGGGGAAGGGTTTTTCTGCTATTTGAATGATTTTCAGGAGTGCACGTTTTCTTGTGCATTTTGGCAAAAATTCTGGTAAATTTTCAGGTATAATACTCTCAAACTATTCTATTCCATCTGAAAAGTGAAAAAGGAAGCACGGCGAGGCAACTGATGAGTGAAAGAACAACCATTCTGGTGGTAGACGACGAAAATGG
This sequence comes from Deltaproteobacteria bacterium, assembly GCA_018644785.1. Next base: position 13,878 of record JABGPV010000077.1, read on the forward strand.
CGTTCGGCAGTCCTTTAGCATGGTTTTGAAAGATGACTATCATGTTCTTCTGGCGGCTAACGGGGAAGAGGCCATAGCTATCTTCAGAAAGAATCGCATCGACCTGATTCTTATGGATATCCGCCTTCCCGACACGGATGGCATCTCACTCCTCAGAAAGCTAAAGGAAATCGAGCCCAACACCGAAATCATCATGGTAACCGCTGTCAAGGAGATTCAAACAGCAGTCAAAGCGATCAAAATGGGAGCATACGAATATGTCGTCAAGCCATTTGTCGTGGATGATGTTCTCACCATCATCGGTCGGGCCCTGGAAAAAGGTCGTCTAGTTCGGGAGGTCACTTACCTCAGAAGCGAGCTTGAGCGGTATAAACCCTTTGAAAAGATGGTGGGCAACGATGAAAAAATGCTGAACCTTTTTGATTTCATATCCACCATCGCTGAAAGTGATGGGGCAGTCCTGATTCAGGGGGAAAGCGGAACGGGCAAAGAGTTGGTATCACGTGCGATTCACAATATCAGCCCTCGAAAGAACCATCCCTTTGTGGTGGTGAATTGTGCTGCAATCCCTTCAACACTCATGGAAAGTGAAGTCTTTGGGCACTCCAAGGGAGCGTTTACCGGCGCTATCCGTACCACGGTGGGAAAATTTGAACTCGCCGACAAGGGAACCGTATTTCTGGATGATGTCGATACCCTTGATTTCACCATGCAAGGCAAACTGCTTAGGATCATTCAAGAAAAAGAATTTGAGAGACTGGGCAACCCAAAACTTATCCCTGTGGACATCCGTTTTGTGGCCGCATCCAACAAGAACCTTCAAACTCTCATATCCCAAGGGGATTTCCGCGAAGATCTCTTCTACCGCCTGAATGTTTTCCCGGTGAATCTTCCCCCGCTGAGAGATAGAAAAAGCGATATCCCTTTGCTTTTAAAGCATTTTTTAGCGCTCTATTCAAGAAAAACGGGAAGAGAAATCCAGGAATTTTCCGAGAAGGCCCTAAATTCTCTCATGGCCTATGGCTGGCCCGGGAACGTCAGGGAGCTTGAGAACCTGGTGGAAAGGTTCGCCACCATCACACGCAAGAAGGTGATTGACATTCATGATATTTCATCCCCGGATGTTGTTTCCGGTGCGGTCAAGCCAATGAAGCTGAAAAATGCAGTCAATGAATTTGAGAGAAAATTCATCGGAAATATTATGGAAAGCGTCGGCGGAAATCGAAAACGGGCTGCGGAAATTCTGGGAATTCACCGGAACACCCTCTTGGGTAAAATAAAGGACCTCCAGATAAAAACCTGATGGGGCCTTGTTCTTGGGTTCCCACTCTGCTTCTTTTTAGATTCACTCTCTTGGCAATGCACAGAAAATTGGGCACATGCACTTTTTTTTGGGCATATTTGTGCGCCCTCTTTTTTCATCACCTTCGCTCTTTTCCCGCTTTTTTGTTAGAAACCGCCTCTTTTCCCTTTTCAGCAATGATACTCGGGCAGATGGCACGTTCGTTGCTTTTTCCAAACAACGCCTTTCCCGCCCACTTATTAATAAGCAGACAAGAGGCCGCTGAGCCGGAATCGGGCAGGGATTTTTTTTGGGGAGGAAATCTAATGAATAAAAGAGTTTTAGTCGTTGATAACGATCCGTTCATGTTGGAATTTTACAGAGATGTGCTGCCAGGTGATAGATATGAACTCTTTACAGCCGAAGACGGTCTTTTTGCTCTGGATCTTCTGGATACAGTGACGCCGGATATTATTTTTGTTGACCTGCTAATACCCAATATCCACGGGAAAAAGCTATGTAAAATCATACGCGGAATGGAACGGCTTAAGGGTACTTACCTCGTGATTCTTTCCGCCACGGCTGCTGAAGAACGGATTGATGTTGAAGCGCTGGGGGTCAACGCCTGTATCGCCAAAGGGCCCATTGAACATATGGCGCGGCGGGTCCGGGAAGTTCTCGAACATCCTGATGCAGCTGCCTTGAGATGCTCAGCCGGAGAAGTGATCGGTGCTGAAAAAAGTATTCCAAGAATGATAACCCATGAGTTGCTGAATGCGGGAAAGCATTATGAAGCCATAATGGAAGTGATGAATGAAGGGATTGTAGAGATTGTCTCAACTGGGAGAATTATTTATGTGAATCCAGCAGGCCTCTCTCTTTTCGGTGCCCACGAAAGCAGGGTTCTTGGCACAAATTTTTTCGAATTGTTTTCCGAAACCGACAAACCCAACGTTATGGTCACCTGTAGGAATCCAGGTGAATCTGAACCGGGTAATCGAAAATGTCAGGTGCATATTAGAGGGCGCAAGGTGATGTTAAAGACGCTCCCCTTAAAAACGCCAGAGTCCTTTACCTGGATCATTATACTCGATGATGTTACCGAAAAACGCCAGGCGGAAACACAACGTATTCAGTCCAAAAAAAGGGAGGCATTGAACACCTTCGCCGGTGGCATTGCCCACAACTTCAACAATCTGCTGATGGCTATCCAGGGAAATATTTCTTTATTGATGTTGAAGGAAGGGTTTAATAATGGAGACAGCGACAGGCTTAAAACAATTGAAGAATATGTGAAATCCGGCTCAAAGCTCACGGCCCAGTTGATAGAAATCGGAAGAGGCAGAGATTGCGAGATCAAACCGACGGATCTAAACAAAATTATTGAAAAGAGTGCCGGAATGTTTGGGCGAACCAATAAAGATGTTCTGATTCATCAAAAAAGCCAGAAAGGGATCTGGATTGTCAAAGTAGACCAAGGCCAACTGGAGCAAGTGTTTTTTAACCTTTACATAAATGCCAGACAAGCCATGCCCGGGGGAGGGGAACTATTCCTCGAAACTCAAAATGTCACCTTTGATGAAAATTTTGCGTATTCTTTGGGAATGAACGGCCACAGTTTTGTAAAGGTATCCGTTAGAGATACTGGACAAGGGATGGACAAGAAAACTCAGGGAAGGATATTTGACCCCTTTTTCTCGACAAAAAAGGGAGGCATGGGAACGGGCCTGGGCCTTTCCACTGTTTATAGCACCATCAGGGAGCATAACGGTATGATTACGGTTGAGAGCGAAGTGGGAAATGGCACTGTTTTCAATATATTCTTTCCGGCCTCCGCGGGCAGGATTCCCATGGAGGAGCGTTCTTCTAAAACAATGGCCACCGGAAAAGGTGCCATCCTTTTCGTGGAGGATGAAAAATTGATTAGTGATACTGGAAAGGAGATGTTGGAAGAGATGGGCTATTTCTGTTTGACAGCCCTGGACGGGAGATCCGCCTTGGAAATTTATGAGGAGAAAAGGCATCAGATTGACATGGTTATTCTGGACATGGCAATGCCCGACATGGGAGGCGGAGAAACATTTGACAGGTTGATTGAAGTGAACCCCCAAATAAAGGTTCTTATTTCAAGCGGATGCGGCCTTGATGGGGAGGTTTCCGAGGTTCTGAAACGAGGTTGTTCCGCATTCATACAAAAACCATTTAACATGAATGAATTGTCCCAAAAAATAAGGGACGTAATGAGCTTAAATTAATCGTAAGTTCAAACTGTTTTCAGATTTTATGATTTCCTGAAAAATGTCATCCGGATCAGGCAGTTACTCTTTTTGCCTGTGCCAGGGCTGAAGATTATTGTTGCCATGGAATCTGCCTACTGTTATATATAAATTCAAATAAAGATTATATATCACTGGAGGGCTATATGAGGACTTTACTTGATATACGGGACGATCTCATGTCTGAACTCCTGAATATTGCCAAGGTCAAGACAAAAAAGGAGGCGGTCACTATTGCCATAGAGAATTTCCTGAAACAGAAAAAGAAGGAACGCCTTTCTGAGCTCTTGGGCCAATATGACTTTGGTTACGGTCAGAGAGAACTGGAAGAGATGCGAAAAGATGGATAGGGTGATCATTGACACGCCGGCCTGGACGGTTGTTTGGTATGACCTATTCAGCGGTAAGCCACATTTTAAGTTCCATGCGGACCAGAATGCAAAAAGAGCCTGATTTGCGTGCGAAATACAAATAAAATATTCACCATGCAAGAGGGTGACACCATTGCCCCACCTTCCTGGGACCCATCAGAAAATCAGGCCTCTTGCGAAAAAGACCGCGTAAAATGTTGTTATTGAGATTTTCGTCAGATGCAAGCTGAAGCATTTTTTGCCTTTCTCGTTTCTTCTCTTTTTCAATACCGACATCTTACATGCAGATCGAAATTCTTAAAAAAGCTTTCTCTGGCGCGGGTTGGCGATTTCCCTGATTTCCAGGCGCAGGTGAAGGTAGGCCCGGCGCGTGGCCACCCGGCCCTGGGGGGTCCGCTTGATATACCCACTTTGAATCAGGAAGGGTTCATAGACATCCTCGATGGTGCCTTTTTCCTCCCCCACGGCGGCGCAGAGACTGCTCAAGCCGATGGGTCCCCCGTCAAACTTATCGATGATGGTATGCATGATAAACCGGTCCATCTTGTCGAGCCCCTGATCATCCACTTCCAACATGTCCAGGGCCCGGCTCGCCACCTTTTGTGTGATAACCCCATCCGCTTTCACCTCTGCAAAGTCGCGAACCCGGCGCAATAGCCGGTTGGCGATACGTGGCGTTCCCCTGGCCCGTTTGGCGATTTCGAGGGCACCCTCATCCTTGATGGGAATCTCCAGGAGACCGGCG
>JABGPV010000770.1 GCA_018644785.1 Deltaproteobacteria bacterium
TGTTTCAATAGGATTTTACCGAGCACACCGTTCTCAGGGGATTCCACTTCATAAGTAACCTTTTCGGTCTCCAATACAAAAAGGATCTCCCCCTTTTTGACTTGGTCCCCTTCTTTCTTCTTCCATTCGACAATTAAGCCCTCGGTCATGGTTAAACCGAGTTTAGGCATCACAACATCTTTTGGCATACCGGACTCTCTGATCCAATCTCAAAACGTCCCCTTTTCCTCGAGCTCTGCGTCAGTCTCAAATTTTAGTCCTCGAAATATAAAATATATTCCTGTGGCTAAAATTTTCGCCTTCCTTGATCTCGAACAAAATTGAACATTTTGAAACTGGCTCTCTCTTTGATTATTTTCCTTTGAATTCAGCCTTGCGCTTTTCCAAGAACGCGCTCATACCTTCTTTCATATCTTCCGTGCTGAAACAGGTGACACAATTTTTTTGGGAATATTGAACTGCATGCTCTAAAGGCAAATCCTTTCCGATTTCAAGGGCGTCTTTCGTCATCTCCACGGCGATAGGGGCATTGGACATTATCCTGTGTGCCAGCGATTCCGCCGCCTCCAAAACCTTGCCATCGGATACGACGCTATTTACCAGACCCATATGGTAAG
>JABGPV010000771.1 GCA_018644785.1 Deltaproteobacteria bacterium
TTAAAAAATATTTCAAAATAACTGCTCAAGAATCGTTCAAAAATTACCAAATGTTTCCCATTCAAGTGATTCCCATTAGTGTAAAGGAATCACGTCGATTAGAGAAAAGGAAACATGTTGCTGTCATATAATCTATTTGCAATTTAATGGGATCGTTAGAATGTAACTTCCCATAATCTGTTCTCAAAAGTCCCAACAGCCGGACATTTTGCAAACAGAATGTGTTAGCGACGTGTTTCCTTTTCATCAATGGGAAACACTTGAGTAGCATTCTAGCCGACCCATAGTCATCTTAGTCAAAGGCATCATCGGGTGGCAAGCATCAATTTCAGTTTAGTACCTGGTATATGGGCACCAGGACGCAGCCTGGCAAAACCAGAATAGATATAGACTCGTTTCTCCCAGTTATCTTATAATGGCGCTGAGGGTACATTTTCCAGAAACCTGAATGAGGATAGCATCATGAAGATCATAAACTATGCGGATGCGCCATTGATTGCGTCGGAAAAAGTCGGGATTATCGGCGCCAGTCATCTTTCAGTGCGACCTCTGGTCACCCAGGGAGACGGGGCGTCGGCGTTTTCGATGGTCATACTTGAGTTAGCCCCGGGCGGAAG
>JABGPV010000772.1 GCA_018644785.1 Deltaproteobacteria bacterium
TTCATGGGTAAGCTCCAGAATTCCCTCGGTCATGGTGTTCAGTATGATCTCATGATGCTTTTTGGAAAACGATGATCCATTTGAATGATTCTGGTTGGGCATGGTATGGGAACTCCGTTTATAGGTTCATTATAGCTGAAAGGTGGAAGGTGGAAGGTGGAAGGTCAAAGGGAAGTGCTCATTACTTTCACCTTTCACCTTTGAGCTTTGAGCTAATATGGGTATATTTTTACTGATAACTGATAACTGTTACTGCTACCTGATAACACAGAGTGATCCGCATATTTCTTGTGGAAGAAAGCCAAGGGATAAGGTACGGAAAATGCTTTTAATATTCAATATTCGATGTTGAACGTTCGATGTTGGACGTTCATCAGTTATCCGTTCTTCTTTTCCCTCGTTCTTTCGACATTGAACTAAGAACGATTCCAACGCAGCCTCGGTATCCCGCTCGAAGTCCGTGAACTGCACCCCGCACCGTTTTTTGGGAATAACGGAGTGGGCGTAGGAACCCAATAATTTGTTCTCCATCCGGATGACTCTGCAAGGGAGTGTTACCGGCCGGCCGCCACGCTTGGGGATGAAGATGTCCAACTTCCTTTTCTGCCCGATTTCA
>JABGPV010000773.1 GCA_018644785.1 Deltaproteobacteria bacterium
GACTGACAATCTAAGTCCTCAATATCTTAAACCTTCTCTAGCATGTTAAACCTCTAAACTCAATCTGAAAAGTACAATTTGGGTTTAGTGTCGCTTCTTTAAAATCCAATTATTTCAATTAGTATTCAGGCGCAAACATCAATGTATAAATGTATTTGCATTAGATATCTACAAACCCTAATTTGCTCAATAATGTCCGATTAGGTTCTTGCAGAAAGCTGAATGATGAAACCTGGACTGAACTTATAAGGATTTATAAGATTTTCTTAGGGTCGGCTAAAAAATTAGTTCGCGTTCTGTTTGCAAAATGTCCGGCTTTTGGGACTTTTTCAAACAGATTAAGTGAAGTTACTTTTTAACGATCCCTTAGCGTAGCGAATTAGACTTGTTTGAGCGAAGCACGACCGAGTTTGGCGGTTTTTCGTGAGGTAAACTTAGCAAATCTTTGAATCACTAGGTGAAGAGACGGGTTTTATCAGTCAGCATTTGTTTTGCAAAAACCTAACCGTAAATTACTGTAATATTACATTAATTAACACTATACTTGACTTACTATTTTATTCGCATATACTAATAATAAACTTACTTATATCTAAATCCAATTCGATAGCCCAT
>JABGPV010000774.1 GCA_018644785.1 Deltaproteobacteria bacterium
TAAAAATAAGCCCTTCTGTTCTCAAAAAGCAACTATCCAATTTCTGTTATAAATTGCCTGAGAAGGTTGAAAACACATACGTGAAGTTCATCGAGAGATATGGACGGAATAAACTTGTGGAAGATATCACAACCGCTATAAAGAAAAGAACTGTTAACACGCTTAATCAACTGTAGCTAGGAGGCTGTCCGAGAATGCCCTTTTGCCCAAACTCTTCGTCATACTCAAAAAAATAATCCTCGGAATATTCAATATATGCCTGTGGTTATTTTTTCAAGTATTCCTTGATTTTGAACAAAATTGCTATTCTCAGACAACCTCCTAGCGATTCCGTGATTACGGCAATCTCTCTGGAATACAAATCGGGAGAAATTTTGCTTGATACTTGCCATGTATAAGCACTTTTGCTACTTTTAGATATGGGACGTATTAAGAGGGATAATTCCGGAGTCAATGAACTCCGTGCGGAATATGATCTGAAAAGCCTGAAGTTGTGAAAGGCTGGTCCTGACCGGAAACGGTTCGAAAAGCCGACGGGCCGCCTGGAGTCGGATGTGGCTGAACTGCTTCCGAATTCAGAATCCATAAATGAGGCCTTGTGTTCTGATTCGGGTT
>JABGPV010000775.1 GCA_018644785.1 Deltaproteobacteria bacterium
CTCATATCCTCAAACGTCTTCGAAATCACGGGCTGATCAAAAAAGTGTCAAAGAGCTATAAGTACTATTTAACATCACTGGGTCGTCAAGTTACGGCAACTTCTCTCAAACTTAAAGAGATGGTTGTGATCCCCATCTTGAGGGGAAATTTGAATTTTTCATAACACTTCTTGTGTTTTTTACACAGGAGTTATTTTGTAACTGTCTAACACATAATAGATTTGGCCAACCGGATTTAAGGTCTCATTTGAACGGACTACTGGAGTCCCATGTCGGAAAAACCTACCTACGAAAGACTGGAGCAGCGGGTTCGGGAATTGGAGAAAGCTGGAAAGGCGTTGAGGCCGTTGTTGGCCGAGCGCTCCAGCGAAATCGCGCAACCTTTTGCCATGGTTTTAATGATCTGCTTTCTTTTGTCAGTCTGCCTGTTTACAGGGCGGGTGGATGCGAAGGATTTGTCAGAGGAAAAGCTTCGCCAGCGGAACGAGGAACTGTTGTCCGTATTGGATGCTATCCCTGCATTGGTCTGGATCGCAAAAGATCCCGAGTGTCACGTTATTACCGGAAACCGTTATGTCAACGATTTGTTCAGAGTGGCCAATGATGCTAATGTG
>JABGPV010000776.1 GCA_018644785.1 Deltaproteobacteria bacterium
GGCTGATATTTGGCATAACGCAGGGGCAGGAAAGACTCGATTCCCGTGGACAGGACCACCTGTCGGACCAGGTCTTCCAGCATTCCCCCGGATTTGGCTTCCTTGAGCAGTTTCACGGCCCGCTGTCGCATCCTCGGGAGGGTTGCTTTTTGACCCTTATGGGGTTTTTTGATACCCGTCAGTGCCAGCATGATCACTTCATTGGTCGTTGCGGTATCATGGGGTTTATGGGCTGGGCTGTTTTTTCTGCGGGAATCGGGGGTGGTGACAGGCTTTTCCGGATGTTTGTTATGATTTTGTGCTGTTTTCATAAAGGTTTCTTATCAAGGGTTCAGGGTCTCGGCAAAAAAAGTGCGCAAGATTGCGCCGCATTTTGCTTCGTTGTATTTTGCCCCTATGTTCAGCATGAAATATAACGCATAGCGTCATTTTGTCAATGAGGTCTCCCGGACTTTCATCAGGCGAGTTTCTTATCCACTTCCGCATTCAGTTTCTGAATCCGGCCAGCCAGTGCTTCAGGCCCTTTTTTGCCGGCGTCTTGAAGGTCCTTGCCCCACTGTTGAAGTTGGGCAGTGTCGATCTTCCGAACCGCATTGTCCTTGGCCCACTCCGTT
>JABGPV010000777.1 GCA_018644785.1 Deltaproteobacteria bacterium
GGAGAATCGGGGGTCTCCAGTTCGGGGTGCTGCTTTTCCAGATCGAGCAAGCGCTGAAAAAGCCTGTCATAGTCGGCATCCGAAATTTCCGGATCATCCAGGACGTAATACCGCTGGTTATGATATTCGATCTTTTCTTTCAGTGCATCAATTTCTCTTCGGATGTTTTCCATTCTTAATGGTCCATTTTCGCTTGAACGGCCTTCACCAGGCCGAAACAGCCGGTGAGCATCATATCTCCGAACGGGGCCGCCATATGTCCCCCTAAAGATGCAAACCTTTCCCGATTGGGCCCCGTAATCCCTACGGGGTTGAAGGTGCTCTCCTTGCCGGCGCCGGGTATTACGTGGCAGCCGTGGCCCATCTCATTGAGTATTTCCTGGTTTGGCAAGTCTTCATGCCGGAGGCGTTCCAGGTGAAACGCCAGTTTTTCGGGTGTCATCAGGGACGTATGATGTTCATAAATGCCCCATACCTTTTCGTTTTTCACCAGGGCCGCCAGAATGTGCTCGTTCCCGATATTGAGGAGGGTGACCCCTTCCCGGGATTTTTCCGCGACCCAGGCGTCTTCAAGGGCGCCGACAATGGCGGAAGCGCCGGTATCCATCAGCA
>JABGPV010000778.1 GCA_018644785.1 Deltaproteobacteria bacterium
CGCGGAGCAGGCTTCGTTAAATCAGGACAATTTTGAAAAAACTCAGATTGATGTCAGAGGAAAAACAGAATCATTAACAATATATTGTATTAACAGTTTTGAAGAACTATTTTTTGAATAAAAAATCAACTGAATCTAAGCTCTACCACGTTGCTTACCCGGCCCCATAACACCTCAAATGCAGTTTCGCACAGGATACGCCCAAAATTCCCCCATGGGAAACACAGCAAGAAATTTTTTCATGCTGTCTCCCTGTTGGTTATGTGTTGGCTCAAAAATTACTTGGCATTTTGTCTGGAAAATGTCCAATCTTTACGGGACTTTTGCGGACAGATTATGCCAAGTTATTTTTGTACGATCCCTATGTGTTTTTTATATCATCCGGTAATATCGGCAGCTTGCGTACCCTTATGCCAGTCGCTGCAAAAACGGCATTGGCCACAGCCGGTGCGATAACTGGAACACCTGCTTCACCAATACTCGTCGGTGATCGCGTATCTTGTACCGTATACACTTCAACTTTCGGCATCTCATCAATTCTTAGAATGGGGTAATCGTCAAAATTGCTTTGTTCGATTTTTCCATCGCGAATGGTGATCGCGCTTTTCAAGG
>JABGPV010000779.1 GCA_018644785.1 Deltaproteobacteria bacterium
AGCGGCACCGCCCAACCTTCGGTAAAAGAGGATTTCCGTGTCTTCATGATCAAAAGGCACGTTTGATTCAAGCCTTTCACCGTAACTTTCAAGGGCTTTGCCGTACTGGCCCAGGAGAAAATGGATGTTTCCCAGGTTGAGGGCCAGGTTGGCGTCGTTTTGGGGATCTTGTTCCGGGTTGTTCAGAAAATAGGCCTTCTGGTAACTCACAAGGGCCTTTTCAAGCCCTCCCGGCTCACCGTAGACGGTTTCCGATACCTCGAAAATATATCCCAGGGTCTGGTGAAAATATGGGTTCTGTCCCTGTTTTCTGATGGCTGCTTCGATGCGTGTGCGTGCCTCATCCAGCGATTTTCTCCCTTCCAGATAAGTGAGGCAGAGACCTGTTGCGTAAAGAAGTACAGGATTTTCGGGGTCTTTTACAAGTTGTGCTTGATAGCGGCCCAAGACGGGATCTATCTGTTTCATAAGGGCGGCGCATTTGATGTACCCCCGATGGGCCTGTACCAGATCAGGGTCTTCGCGAATGAGATCATGGTAGATTTTCCGGGCCGCCGGAATTTCCCCTAAGCTGAACAGGAAATTCGCGGCGGCAAGGGATTTTTGAACATA